>JAFAMK010000265.1 GCA_019233415.1 Vulcanimicrobiota bacterium | reverse complement strand
CCGACTACGACACCGGCAACCCGACGACGCTGCAGCCGCGCGCGAAGCTGTTCGCGCGCGCGATCCTCGACCCGGCGACGAAGCAGGTCGTCGAACTGGACCTCACCACGCACCGGCTCGCGCAGGACGCGGCGTACGCGAGCACCGCGGCGACGTACTCGGCGACGGCGCCGACCGTCGAGCGCGCGCCGGAGATCGTCGGCGTGCCGGCGACTGGCAAGGAGGTCGCGGTCGCGTTCGTCGTCACCGTTCCGCCGACGACGCCGCTCAACGCGAACGTCTACATCAGCACGGATGCGAGCGGCTGGAACCCGCAGGCGATCAAGATGGACCGCATCGACGGCCAGCGCTACCGCGCCGTGCGGCGCTTCGCGTCGGGGACGAAGTTCGCGTTCCGCGTCACGCGCGGCACGTGGAACTCGGTCGAGCTGGGCTCCGACGGCTTACAGCCCGGACCGCACGAGTACTACACGAAGGAAGTCGACGCGCAGGAAGCGCGGACGACGGTCTTCGCCTGGTCGGACGACCGCGGTAATACGCCGCAGGCCGCGCAGCCGGGCGCGATCCCGACGCCGTACAACCCGAACCCGTTCCCGGGCGGGGTCTTCCCGCCGTCGCACGCGACACCGCCCGGCGGCTTCCCGACCCCGCGCCCGCCGGCGTTCCCGAACCGCCCGCCGCGCTGAGAACATCGTGCGCCGCACCGCCCTCAGCCTCGCCGTCGCCGCTTGCGCCGCCGCGTTCCCCTGCGCGGCGAGCGCGCGCGCGACGGCGACGGTCGACGCGGGGACGGTGATCTTCTACGCCGACACGCTCACGCTGCTCGGCCGCGGCGGCGCGACGCTGCGGCTCGCCGACGGCACGCGCGCCGACGCCGACGCGGTCTACGTCGACTTGAAGACGGACCGCGCCGTGCTGGCCGGGCACGCGCGCGCCGTGCGCGGCACCGCGAGCACCGCCGGCGACGCGATCGCGCTGGAGATCGACGGCACGCGCGTCGACGTGCTCGACGCGGCGAGCGGCGTCATGCGCACCGATCGCGCGCTCGGCCCCGGCACGAGCGCGCCGTTCGAGGCGGAACGGTTCGTCTTCCCTGACGTCGACGACCGCTATGCGTACATCCGCTCGAAGCGCGCCGCGATCACACCGCGCGCGAACGTGCGCTTCACGCCGGCCGCGTTCCCGACCTCGGTCGGCGCGTTCCCGGTGCCGTCGTATCTGTACACCTATGCGGTCGCGGCGGGCTTCGGCTCGACGAGCTTGCCGGGCGCGACGTTCGACCAGCCCTACGGGTTGTTCGGCACGCCCAGCTCGCTGACCGCGCTGCACGCGCGCTACGAGGACGGGCCCGGCGCGGTCGTCGCGCTCGAACAGCACGTCGTCTCCGGCGACGATGCATACGTCACGTCGGCGATCGACGCGCCGATTCACGGCGAGCAGGTGCGCGGTTTCAACGCATACCGCCGGCTGAACCACCGCTACACGATCGGCGCCGACGGAAGCGACTCGTTCGCGGGCGCGACCGTGCACGGCGACGTCACCGCGGCGTTCGGCGCGGCCGGCGGACGGCTCGACTACAACCGCAACACCGGCGGCGGCTCGCAGTTCACCGCGACGCTGCGCTCGCCCGACAAGCCACTGTTCGGCGGCGCGACGTGGCAGCTCGTCGGCACGATGGGGTTCGACGCGCAGCGCCACGGCTACCTGACGCAGCTGCACGACGCGCACGACTTCTCGACGGTCTGGCGCCACGCGCTGACGGTCTCGATCGCGACGCCGGTCGTGCACGTCCCGTTCGGCGCGACGCTGGGGGGAAATCTCAACGCCGGGCGCACCTGGTTCGCATTTCCACACCATGATGATTCGCTCGGCGCGAACGCGACGCTGACGAAGCCGCTCGCGCGCAACCTGACGCTCTTCGCGGGCTACCAAGGCGCATGGAACCAGGACGTCTTCCCGTTCGCGCAGGCGCTCTTCTATCCGCCGACGACGGTCTTCACGCCGGACGGCACGCCGTACACCGGCTATCTCGCGTTCAACGGCGCGAAGACGGCGCGCAGCGTCAACACCGACTTCCAATTCACGCCGAGCGTCACCACACAGTACCGCGTCTCGCTGATCCACACCAACGACTTCCCGCAATTCAACGGCTACGGCCGTCCGCAGTGGGAAGCGCGCGGCGAGATTCGGTTCCGGCCGTTCCCGAACATCGGGATCGACGTCGGGCGCGCGTACGACTTCGCCTGGGGCGGCCAGCACTGGGAACCCCGCTGGACGTTCGCGATCCAGCCGTGACGTTCGCGCTGACGCTCGCGCTCGCGGGCGCACTGACGGTGTACCGCATCGTCCCGCTGGCGTGCAGCGGCGACCGGCTCGTCGTCGCGGGCGCGGGGGTGCTGCGGCTCGCCGATGGCGCGTCGTGCGCGAGCGTCGTCCCCGGCCGGCCGCTCGCGGTCGCGCTCGACGCCGACAACCGCGTGACGCCGCAGGCACTCACCGCCGATGCGCTGCCGGCGGCGAAGATTCCGCGCGCCGCGTTCGTGATCGCGCCGGCGGCCGCGGCGGCGGAAGATCAGACGACGCTGGTCAACTCGACGATCGACGTCTTCGTCCCGCCGCGCACGCCGCCGAGCGACGACATCTACATCAGTACCGAGCGCAGCAGCTGGGCGCCGGCCGAGATTCGGATGGACCGCATCGACGCGCGCCACTTCCGGCTCGTCTTGCAACTCCACCGCGGCGCGCGCGTCGCGTTTCGCGTGACGCGCGGCTCGTTTGGAACGATCGAACGCGACGCGTCGCGCGAGCTGCCGCACCCGCACGAGGCGGTCGGCGATCCCGACGCGCACGTGACGGTCACCGTCGCCGCCTGGGCCGACATCGATTAGCCTCTTCCGCAAGCGCGATCACGCGGCGCTCAACGCGCTGTGGATCGGGATCCAATTCCAGGACGCCTCGCTCGTCGCGATCCTCGTGCCGCAGCTGCTGCTCCGGCTCGCGCCGCAGCACCACACGGCCCTGCTCGCGGCGCTCGCGACCTTCTCCGCGACCGCGTACGCGCTGACGCCGCCGGTCGCCGGCTGGCTCTCGGACCGTGCGCGGCGGCGCGGTGGCGACCGTCGGCGCGAGACCGCGCTCGCGCTCGTCGTCGACGTCGCGGCGCTCGCCGGCATGACGTTCGCCGCGACGGTCGGCGAGGTCGGGCTCGCGCTCGTTCTCGCGACGATCGCGCTGACGAGCGCGCAGACGATCTATCAAGCGCTGCTGCCCGAGGTGGTGCCGCGCGGCGCGTGGGGCGTCGCCGCCGGCGTGCGCGGCGCGATGACGCTGCTCGGGACCGTGTTCGGCCTACTCTGCGCGGCATTGCTCCCGACGCAGCAGGCGCTCATCCTCACCGCGACGGCGGTCGCACTCGCCGCGGCGTCGCTCGCACTGATCCCGCGACCCGAACCGAACCCGTCGCCGCCGCGGCACGCGGTGATCCGTGACTGGCACGATCTCGGCGTGACGCTGGTCGCGCGCGGCTGGATCGTGCTCGGGATGATGCTGCTGAACACGTACGTGCTCTACTTCTTCAGCGACGTGCTCGGCGTGAAGAACGCGTCGCTGGGAACGGGGCTCGTCGCGGGGGCAGCGCTGCTCGGCGCGATCGCGTCGAGCATCTGGGCGGGGACGCTTTCGGACAAGGTCGAGCGCCGCATCGTCGTCGCGCTCTCCGGCGTGCCGATGGCGCTCGCCGCGCTCGGCTTCGCGCTCTTCCCCGACGCGCGCTGGATCTTTCTGTACGCGGCGCTGTTCGGGCTCGGCTACGGCGGCGTCTTCTCGGTCGGCTGGGCGCTCGCGCTCGACGCGATCCCGGAGATCGGCGACGTCGCGCGCGACCTCGGCCTCTGGGGAACGCTCTCGAACCTGCC
>JAFAMK010000225.1 GCA_019233415.1 Vulcanimicrobiota bacterium | reverse complement strand
CATTTGTCCCGGCCGGCAGCGCGAAGTTCGCGTGGTCGATTCCTTCTGCGTACAACTCGTCGAGGCTCAACCGAGGGCCGTAGACCGGCTTGCGGTCGAACAGCAGGATCAGCGGAACCGTGCTCCCGCGCGCCCAGCTCGACAGGTCGTAGATCGAGAGCGGACCGCACTCCGGCAGCACCATCAGCCACGGCGGCAGCGCCGGAAGCCCCGCCCAGCCGTACGCGCCGATCAGCGCGAGGTGCATCTTCGTGAAGATGCGCGCGCGCGTGATCCCGCCGCGTTCGAGGATGAACGACTTCGCCCGGCGCAGCGCGGGATCGTCGGCCGGCACGCCGAGCAGCCGCAGCGCCATGTACGCCTCGACGCTCGCGCTCAGCTCGCCGCCGTCACCGTACGCCAGCTCCCAGCCGCCGTGCGCGCACTGGTTGTCGCGGAAATATCGTTCCGCCGCCGCACGCGGCACGCGGTCGAAACTTCCCCACACGTGGCGGAGCAGCAGCACCTCGGCCGTAATCGTGACGTTCGACTGCAGCTCGGCCCACCAGTACCCGCCCGGCTCCTGCAACTGAAACAGCGCATCAACAGCGCGCTCGATCGCGCTCTCGAGAGGAGATGATGATGGGCCGAGCGCAGCGGAATCGGGCTGTGTCGAAATGCTCATTGCGAGGGCGGCCGGGGGGCCCCACGCTTTGCGTGGGGGGCTCGGAGCCAGGGGCGGAGAGCCGTTAGACTGATGATCAAAGTGCTGCGTGCTGCCGCGTGGATAGGTGCTGCGACGTGGGTGGGGCTGGTCGTCGCTCGGGGACGATTTTGGGATTCGCATGCCGACGGCCTCTCTCTGCCCGAGCCGGGAGACCCGACGCCGGACGTGCACGCCGTCGTGCCGGCGCGGAATGAGGCCGACGTCATTGCCCGTACGCTGGGCTCGCTGCTCGCACAGGACTACGCGGGCCGGTTTGCCGTGACGCTCGTCGACGACCGCAGCGACGACGACACCGGCGCGGTCGCGCGCGACACGATCGAACGCCACGGCGCGCACGGTCGCGCGCGCGTCATCGAGGGCCGCCCGCGTCCTGACGGCTGGACCGGCAAGGTGTGGGCGCTCGCCGAGGGCGTCGCATCCGCACGCGCCCACGGGGCGCACCCAACGTACTGGTGGTTCTCCGACGCCGACGTCGAGCACGATCCCGACACCCTCACGCGCCTCGTCGCAACGGCAACGTCGCGCAACCGCGCGCTGGTGTCGCAGATGGTCGCGCTCCACTGCGCCTCGCCGTTGGAGCAACTGCTGATTCCCGCCTTCGTCTTTTTCTTCCGGATGCTCTACCCGTTCGCATGGGCGAACGACGACAACCACACCACCGCGGCCGCCGCCGGCGGTTGCGTCCTGCTCACCAACGACGCGCTCGACCGCATCGGTGGCATCGAACGCATCAAGGGTGAGCTGATCGACGACTGCGCCCTCGCCGCCGCCGTCAAACACGACGCCGGCGGCCTCTGGCTCGGCCTCGCAACGCGCTCACGCAGCGTCCGCCCCTACGCGTCGTTCGAGACAATCTGGTCGATGGTCGCCCGCACCGCCTACACGCAACTCCGCTACTCGCCACTCCTCCTCGCCGGCACGGTAGCCGGAATGCTCCTGCTCTACTACGTCCCCGTCGCCGCAACATTCGCCGGCCTACGCCGCTGTCGCGCACACCTTGCCATCCCCGGCCTCATCTCATGGGGAGTCATGGCGCTCGCCTACGTGCCTACACTGAAACTCTACCGCGTAAAGCCCGCATTCGCGCTAGCGCTTCCGCTCGCCGCAGGGCTCTACACCGCGATGACGATCGACTCGGCGCGCCGCCATCTGCTCGGCGCAGGCGGCACATGGAAAGGGCGCACATTCACGCCGAACGCATAGGGTTATTGGCCTATCGCAATCGGCACGTCCATTCGTAACCCGGTGAGCTCATGCGCGTTTGGCCCTCCGGAAATGTCGAGGATGAACCTTCGCCCTGATCCGAGGCCGAACGCCTGATCGAGTGGCAATTCGAAGGTCGCTGACGAAAACGGAACGATCGTGCAGAGGCCACTCATGTGATGGAGGACCCAAGCAACACGTTCTGGGTGATACGGCAACTCCTTCCCGTCTGCGCGCAGCGTGAACGTCAAGTAGTAGAAGATGCCGAAGCAGTTACTCCCAACGGTAACGGGATCGCTCGTGAGATTTCGCAACAAGAGCACCACAGAGACTGGTCCCGTTCGGGCGTACATCGGGTGCGTGAGTACCGCGAGCTGGAGCGTCCCACCGTGCATCGTCGGCGAGAGCGCGATGCGCTCGTAGCCCATCGTGCTCAGATCCTCCGGTTGTGGTCCACCGCGGGGAACGCTCGCCGTGGGGACAATCGAGAGCGGAACATCCAGCGGGGCCAGCGATGACAAAACGCCGGAGCGCGGAGCGCCGGATATGGTAAGCGTGAGCGTGCGAGCAGATCCGACGTCGAACATGCGAGCCACGTGGATGATGAACGACACGTCGTCGTGCGGCGAAACGCCGCACGTGGACGACATATGGCTGAGTCCGTAGGTTCCATTGTCCCGATGGAAGGGTACATCTTCGCCGTCGGCGCGGAGCGTGTACTTCAGTCCTTCGGACAGGCCGTAGCACGTGTTGGGAATCGAAATCGGATTGTCGGTCGTGTTTCGGATCAAGAGGAGCACCGGTATCCCGTCCGACGCCGAATCCGTTTCGGAATACGACGGACGGAACAGCACCGTTAATTGCAGGCCGGTCGCGCCGATCTGCGCCGAGTCCACGTGCCTCTGGTACCCCATCGTCGCGTAGTCGAGGAGCGGATCGGGGCTGGACGCAATCGTGACGGCCGCAACCGCCGCGGTCAGCAGACGTAGCACAGATTGGATCCTCCGCTCGGAATTCGCCGTCCTTACCGTGTCGCTTTTTGCTGGTGGAGCGTGATGCGGTTGCCTTCGGCGATCGTCGATCGAGACCATGTCGCAGACCGGTCCGTCGAAGAAGCCGTAGACGCGAACGCCGCGAGCGCGTAGCGCTTCTATTTCCGCTTCGAGGTTGTCGACTTCGAAGACGACGCGCGAGGCCGTACCGGCTTTGTGATCGTCTCCGGTCCATTCCGATGACAGTAGGCTGAAGCAGCCGTCGCCGAGGTGCGCCTCGTTGTACTTTTCGATACCGTCTTCGACGTATGGGCCGGCGAACGTGAGGCCGAGTGTCTCTTCGTACCAGCGGCGAGTGCCGGCGACGTCGTCCGACGGATAGGCGACGAAGGCGAGCGCTTTGATCATGTGCGGTCCTCGATGGCGGCGAGAGTCTTGGCGGTTTCGCCGAGCGTTCGCAGCACGGATTGAACGTCGCGGATAAAAGCTACTGCCGCTACCGGAGTTCGGAGCATCGCCCAGGTCAGCTGCAGCGGGCGAAGGTTGCCGTTGGGGCCGATCGCGTCGTCGATCGGTGGGAGGTCGCGCGTTGCGTCGTCGCTGACGACGCGGACCATCGCGTAGCGGACGCCGCGCGCGGCGAGCGCCGCGGCGAGATGCGTCCCTTCCATGTCGACGACGTCTGCATCGAAGCGCGCGGCGAGCGCGGTTCGCTCGGCGACCGTCGTGACGACGTGGTCGGTCGTGCAGGCGCGCACGATGGCCGCTCCGGGGAGAGCAGCCGCGAGTGCGCGCACGAGCGCAGGATCGAGCATCGTGTCGTGCTTCTCGTCGACAACGTGCGCGTAGATCACCATGGCACCGGCGCGCGGTCCTCGCAGCGCACCGCACAGGCCGACGGCGACGATGTTCTCAGGCGGTCCTTCGACAAGCTCAGGATGACGGGGCCCCCTGTCATCCTGAGCTTGTCGAAGGGCGGCGGGCAGCGACGCCGCCGATGCGGCGCCCGGCAGCACCTCGATTGCTGAAGGCACCGCACGACGCACCGCGCGCGCTTCGGCGCCGCGCGGGACGACGATCCTCATCGGTTCGCCGTCCTCATGTGCTCAGCGCGTCGGGCCTCAGCGGGCGGTTGTGGCGGCGGTTAAGGCGGTATCCGTGACGATCTTGTAGTCGGAGAACGTCGCGTGCGCGACCACGTGGTAGGTGGGGAGCTTGATCTCCGCGTCTTCGCTTGCGGGGACGGGGACGCCGTCGACGACGACGGGGTTCACCTGCACTTCGATGCGGCCGCCGTTGACGTAGTCCCAGGCGATCCGGCGCAGGCCGTCGCCGTCCAGTTCCGCGTGGATGCCCTTGATGTGGCCGTCGACACGATCGTGCATCTCGACTTTTGTCCGATCGCCGTCGTGGGCGATGCTGGCGACGTCGTAGTGCTGCGACCACAGTTGCGGCTGCAGCGGGTCCATCTTCATATCCTCGAAGCCCTTGCCGAACCACGGCACATGGTCGAAGTGGACCGAGTAGAGGTTCGGCCGCTTGTACTCGATACGTCCCGTCAGGTGAAACTTCAGGTACGGGAACGAGCGCAGCGCGAAGTCCACGTGGAGCTTCGAGGTGTAGGACTGCACCGGTGCCGTGCGGGCCCCGCTCAGGGCGAAGATGCGGGCGGCCTCGTCGGACGTCGAGGGAGCCGACGGAGCTGGGGCTTCGGCAAGCAGACCAATGGACGCCGCGGCGAGAGCGAAGCGGAGAAGAACGTGGCGCACTGACGGTTCAACTCAGAGATTTAGGGTAGGGTTGCCGGCTCGCCTCGCCGCCGGTTTCGGAGAGGGCGCGCTCGGGAACCTCAGTCGGAGCGATGTCTGCGGAATATGTGATCCCGGAAACCACCCCCGACGTCCCCGGCGCGCCGGACTCGCCGCCCGAACCGGGGCCGCCGGCCGATCCAACCACGCCGGGCGGTGATCCGGAGCCGATGGACGTCGCGCGCTTCTCCCAAACGACGGAGAGACAGGCGGTGACGATGCGAATGCTCACTCGATGTGCGGTTCTCGCACTGACGCTCTTCCTGGCCCTCGCGCCAACGTTCGCGCTCGCGCAGTCGACCAGCGGCGGCGGTGGGGGCGGTGGTAGCGGGGCGTCAAGCAGCAGCAGCACGGCCGGCCCCGCCAGCGGGACCACCTCCGGCCAAAGCAGCAGCAGCGACACGACCACGACGACGAACACGACGACCAATACCGTGAACTGGACGTGGGTCATCGTCGGCGCGGTCGTCCTGGTCGTGATCGTCGGCATCGTGGCGGTTGCGAACAACAACCGCTCGACGACGATCGTTCGGCGCGACTGAAGGATTCGTCGTCCACGGACCCGGTAGAGTCGGCAGCGTGAATGACCGGCTCTACCCGTACGTCCTCGAACCGAAGGAGACGCCCGCGATCTGGGGCGGCGACGCGCTCGTCACGCGCTACGGCAAGCACGGCGACCGCACGACGCCCCTCGGCGAGTCGTGGGAGTGCTGGGACGAGAACCGCATCGCGAACGGCCCGCTCGCGCGCAAGACGCTCGGCGAATTGCGCGCGGAGCTGGGCGACGACCTGACCGGTCCGATCGACGCGCACCGCATCTTCCCGGTGCTGACGAAGATCATCGACGCGCACGCGGCGCTCTCGGTGCAGGTGCACCCGGACGACGCGTACGCGCAGCGCGTCGAAGGCCAGCCCAACGGCAAGACCGAGTGCTGGTACATCCTCGACTGCGCGCCCGGCGCGGAACTCGTGCTCGGCTGGTCGCGCGACACGACGCGCGTGGAGTACGAACGGCGCGTCGCCGACGGCACGCTCGGCGAGATTCTGCGCCGCGTTCCGGTCAAGCCCGGCGACGCCTTCTACCTCCCCGCGGGGACGCTGCACGCGATCGGCGCGGGGATTCAGCTCTTCGAAACGCAGCAGGCCAGCGATCTGACCTACCGCATCTTCGACTGGAACCGCGTCGGCGCGGACGGCAAGCCGCGCGAACTGCACGTCGCGAAGGCCGGCGACGTACTCGACTTCCGCGCGACGTTCCCCGGCGCGGTGACGGAGCTCGCGTACGCGGCCGACGGGCTCGAACGGACCCTGCTGATCGCCGACCGGCGCTTCCTCGTCGAGCGCGTCGCGGTGCGCGCCAACGAGGCACGGCTGGAGACCGACGGCCTGCCGCTGACGATCACCGCGATGGACGCGCACCTGCGAATCGACACGCCGGACGGTGCGAGCGTCGTGCTGGCGCCCTGGCAGAGCGTCGTGACGCCCGCCCGGTTCGACGCCCTCACGCTCGTGCCGGGTGGCGAGCCGACGAGCGCGCTCGTCGTGCATCCGAGCCCGGACCTTGGCGCGGCGCGGCGGCGCGCGCAGGCGGGCGGCAGCCCGGCGGACGCGCTGGACATGTTCTTCGGCCAGTTCGCCTGAGAATCGCTGGGGTCGTTCCTGGGAATAGACTAGGAGTAATTCTCATCTAGAGCTTAGCACTTCCGGCTGTACTAGCGAGTAGAGGAGTACAGCTATGCAAACACTGGAGCGGCCAGCGACAAACGGCCGCGTTTCATCCGTTGTCCTGGAGTCGCCGCGTCGTCGCCCGCGGTGGTGGATCATCGGCGCGGCGCTGCTCCTGGTCGCCGCGATCGTCGTCTCGGTCATCGTCGTGCGCGCTCAAGCCGGCGCCGTCGAGTACGTCACCGTTCCGGTGCAGTCGGGGTCGCTCGCGCAAACCGTCACGGCGAGCGGGACGCTGAACCCGCAGAATACGATCAGCGTCGGCACGCAGGTCTCGGGGACGATCTCCGAGATCGACGCCGACTTCAACGCGCACGTCAAGAAGGGTCAGGTCCTCGCGAAGATCGACCCGACGACGTTCCAAGCCGCGCTCGACTCGGCGCGCGCGTCGCTCGCGCAGAGCGAGGCGCAGGCGCAGGCGTCGAACGCGACCGCGAGCGGCGGACCGTCGTCCGTCGCCGCCGCGCAGGCCCAGGCGCAAGCGCAGGCCGACGCGGTGCGCGCCGCGCAGGCGACCGCCGCCGCGTCGAACACCGCGATCGCGACCGCGCAGGCGAACGTGACGAAGGCGCAGAGCGCGCTCGCGCTCGCGCAGCAGACGGTCGCACGCGACCGCCAGCTGCTCGCGCAGGGCTACATCGCGCAGAGCCAGGTCGACACCGACCAGTCGAGCGAAGTCGCGGCGCAGACCGCGCTCGAAGCGGCGCAGACCGCGGTGACGCAGGCGCAAGCGCAGTCGAAGGCATCGGCGGCGCAGGTCGCGCAGGCGACCTCGCAGCAGGCGGCGTCGTCGGCGCAGACCGGCGTGTCGAGTGCGAGCGCGGCCAGCGAGTCGGCGGTGCACGACGCGAACGTCGCGGCGATCGGGATGCAGCAGGCGCAGGTCACGACCGCGCAGGCGAACCTCGACCACACGATCATCACCTCGCCGGTCGACGGCACCGTCATCTCGCGCGTCGTCTCGATCGGTCAGACCGTCGCGGCGAGCCTGCAGACGCCGACACTGTTCACGATCGCGCAGAACCTCGAGAAGATGGAGCTCGACCTGTCGGTCGGCGAGCCCGACATCGGGCGCGTCGCGCCGGGCGACGCGGTCTCGTTCACCGTGCTCGCGTACCCGAACCGCGTCTTCACCGCGAACGTCGCGCAGGTGCGGCAGAACCCGACCACCGTCTCGAACGTCGTGACGTACACGGTCGTCGTCTACGTCGACAACAAGGACGGCGCGCTGCGCCCGGGCATGACGGCGAACGCGACGGTCAAGGTCGCGCACGTCGACAACGCGACGATCATCCCGCTCGCGGCGTTCAGCTACACCCCGCCGGCCGGCTCGATCGCGCGCCGACCGCGCGCACAGAACGGCCAGAACGGCGGCGGCCAGAACCGCCAGTCCGGCGCGGCGCAGAGCAACAACGGCGGCTCCCCGTGGGGCGCGACGAGCGCGTCGAGCGGCGGCGCGGTGACTGCGGGCTCCTTCGGGCGGATCTTCGTCCAGCGCGGCGGGAAGCTCGTCCCGGTTCCGGTCAAGGTCGGCCTCGTCGGCGACACGCAGGCGTCGGTGACGCCGCTGCGCGGCACGCTCGACGAGAACGACATGGTCGTCACGGGCGACAACCGCAGCTCGAAGGGTGCGTCGAGCACGAACACGCGCAACCTGCTCGGCGGCGGCCAGCGCTTCGGCGGCGGCGGCCCACGCGGTGGAGGCGGCTAATGACGCCCGTCGTCGAGGTGCGCGATCTGCGCAAAGTCTATCCGCTCGAAGGGGGTGAGGACGTCGTCGCGCTGCGCGGCGTCGACCTCACCATCGAGCCCGGCGAGTTCGTCGCGGTGATGGGGCCGTCGGGCTCGGGCAAGTCGACGTTCATGCACATCGTCGGCCTGCTCGACCGGCCGACGTCGGGGACGTACGCGTTCGCCGGCCACGAGGTCTCGGCGCTCCCGTCCGACGCGCTGGCCGACCTGCGCTCGCGCGCGCTCGGGTTCGTCTTCCAGGCCTACAACCTGCTGCCGCGCACGACCGCGATCGAGAACGTCGAGCTGCCGATGGTCTACGCCGGCATCCCGGCGGCCGAACGCCGTCGCGCCGCGCTCGAAGCGCTCGACGCGGTCGGGCTCGCGAAGTACGCGCAGCACCAGCCGAACCAGCTCTCGGGCGGTCAGCAGCAGCGCGTCGCGATCGCACGCTCGATCGTGAACCGCCCGCAGTTGATCCTCGCCGACGAGCCGACCGGCGCGCTCGACACGGCGTCGTCGGAAGACGTGATGGCGCTGTTCCAGCGGCTCAACGACGAGCGCGGGATGACGGTCATGCTCGTCACGCACGAGGCCGACGTCGCCGCGCACGCGCGCCGGCTCGTGACGTTCCGCGACGGCCACATCGTCGCGGACGAGCCGGTGAAGGAAAAGGTTCCCGTATGATCAGCCTCGTGCAAACGGTGCGGCTCGCGCTGCAAGCGCTCGTGCGCAACCGCTCGCGCTCGCTGCTGACGATGCTCGGCATCGTGATCGGTGTCGCGGCGGTCATCGTGACCGTTGCGATCGGGACCGGCGCCAGCAGCTCGGTCGCGAACCAGATCAACGGCCTCGGCTCGAACCTCATCATCGTCATCCCCGGCAGCGTGCAGACCACCGGCGCGAAGACCGGCAACGGCGGCGCCTCGTCGCTGACCGTCGCGGACGGCCTCGCGATCGCGAAGCTGCCGGGCGTCAGCGCGGTTTCGCCGTCGGTCAACGTGCGCGGCCAGGTGATCGCGGGCGGTCAGAACTGGCAGACCACCGTCACCGGCGTCGCGCCGACCTACACGACCGTGCGCAGCTGGGACGTCGCGAGCGGGCGGTTCTTCTCGCAGAACGAGACCGACAGCGCGGCGAAGGTCGCCGTCCTCGGACAAACCGTCGTGTCGCAACTGTTCCCGAACAGGGATCCGGTCGGGCAGACGGTGCTCATCAGGAACGTCCCGTTCACCGTGATCGGAACGCTGATCGGAAGAGGGCAGAGCGCCGGCGGCCAGGATCAGGACGACACCGTGCTGATCCCGTACACCTCCGCACTCGACCGGCTCGTCGGCGGGACGAGCGCCGGCGCGCTGATGGTCTCGGCCACCGACGCCGCGCACATCGACTCGGTGCAGACGCAGATCACCGGCCTGCTCGAGCAGCGCCACGGGATCGTCGCGGGACAACCCGACGACTTCTCCGTGCGCAACCTGCAGGACATCGCACAAGCCGCTTCGGCGACGTCGGCGATTCTCGGGCTGTTGCTGGCCGCGGTCGCCGCGGTGTCGCTGCTCGTCGGCGGGATCGGGATCATGAACATCATGCTGGTCTCGGTCACCGAGCGCACGCGCGAGATCGGACTGCGCGTCGCGCTCGGCGCGCGCAGCGCGGCGATCCTGCGCCAGTTCCTGATCGAAGCCGTCGTGCTCTCGACCGGCGGCGGCGCCATCGGCGTCGTCCTCGGCATCGCCGGCGCCATCGCGATCGCGGTCTTCGCGCACTGGCCCTCGAGCGTGCCGATCGCCTCGGTCTTCCTCGCGCTGGCGTTCAGCGCCGCGGTCGGCGTGTTCTTCGGCTACTGGCCCGCCCGCAAAGCCGCCGCCCTCGACCCGATCCGCGCCCTGCGGTTCGAATAAACATAGCGCCCTTCGACAAGCTCAGGATGACGGGAAGACTACCCCGTCATCCTGAGCTTGTCGAAGGGCGAAGGTCGATACCGAACTCGCGCGCGAGAGCTGTTGTGCCCGCTTCGGTGACGTGTAGGCCGCGATGGCCGGTTGCGCGGCGGACCCAGCCGCGCGCGAGAAATGTGTCGGCGAGTGCGGCGCCGACGGCGCCGGCGAGGTGTGGGCGGCGTTCGGTCCAGTCGAGGCAGACGCGCACGAGCGGGCGGCGGGTCGTGCGCAGTGTCGCGACGTCGATGCCGAGCCGTTCAAGCCGCAATGCGGTCGCGTTCGTTTCGACGAAC
>JAFAMK010000001.1 GCA_019233415.1 Vulcanimicrobiota bacterium | reverse complement strand
TCCGCGCCGCGATCGCGCTGATCGCCGACGAGATCACGACCGCGCCGACCACCGTGCCGACGAGCTTCGTGCGCAGACCGAGCTTCATACCGGGGCCTCCTGCTCCATACGACCGTTACCGGAAATACTGTAGCGGCCGAGCTGACCATCGATCGCCGCCGCGCGCTGGTTCATCTCTTCGACCGACGTGAGGATGCGCTGCGCCGCCGAGGTAACCTCGGCGTTGACGTACGTCAGCACCTCGACCGACGACGCGTTCTGCGACGAGATCGCAGTGATCGAGTCGAACGCGCTCGACACCTCGCCCGAGTGCGAGGCCATCTGCGTCGTCGCCGCGAGGTTCGCGCTGACCGAGCGCGTGATCTCCTCGATCGAGCGGATGACGCGGAACGTGTTCTCCGACATCGAGCGCGTGACCGAGCTGATCTGGCTGATCTGGCGGTTCGCGTCCATCACGGTCGTGACGATCTCGCGCAGCGCGTCCGACGCGTTGTCGGTCGAGCTGACGCTTTCTTCGAGCCGCTCGTTGAGCCGGGTCATCGCGTCGGTGACCTGCGCGATGACGTTCTGCGTCGAGCCGATGTGGCCGGCGATTTCCTTCGTCGCCTGAACGCTGCCGTCGGCGAGCTTGCGAATCTCCGACGCGACGACCGCGAACCCGCGGCCGTGTTCGCCGGCGCGTGCGGCTTCGATCGCCGCGTTCAGCGCGAGCAAGTTCGTCTGTTCGGCGATCCGGTCGATGACCTTGACGATGTCGCCGATCTGGTCGGAGTTGGTGCCGAGCCGGCGGATGTCGTCGCCCAGCTCCGCGATCGTCGTGCGGATCGTCGACATCGCGTCGACGATCGTGTGGATCGCGGTCCCGCCGCGGTCGGCGGTGAGCGTCGTCTCCGACGAGATCGTCAGCAGCGAGTCGACCTGCGCCGAGACCTGTTCGATCGACGCCGACATCGCCGTGACGTTGATCGTGGTCTCGTCGAGCGAGCGCGTCTGCTGCTCGGCCGAACCGGCCAGCTCGCTGATCGCGTCGGTCATCGCGCGCACCTTGCTCTGCGCGCCCTCGACGATGTGCGACTGCTCGACGATCCCTTCTTCGAGCTGTTTCTGCGCGATCGCGCCGCCCTCGATCACCGCCAGCGACGAGGCCGCGGTCGACTGCAGTTCCTCACCGGAGCCGCCCAGGCGCGCCGTCTCGCCGTGCATCGCGCCGAGGAACTCGCGCATCCCGGTGATGACCGTGTTCAGCCCGACCGCCAGGTCGCGCAGCGGCCCCTCCGGCACGGCGACGTTCTTGGTGAGGTCGCCGGCGGCGACCTCACGGACGCCGGTCGTCAGCGCGGCCAGCCCGTTCGCCAGCGGCGCCCCGGCCGGGAGCGCGAGCCGCTCCGGCCCGGTCAGCGGGGCGAACGCGTCGTCCGGGTCGGCCTCGGCGGTGAGCGGTGCGCCGAGCAGCCATGCCAGCAGCGCGCCGGCGAGGAAGAGCGCGACCGACGCGGTGATCGCGCCGGTCGATCCGTATGGCGGTCGGACGAGGTAGGCGGCGACCCCGGCCGCGAGCGCGCACGCCAGGCCGGCGATTCGTCCGCTGAGGAGGCTGCCGAGCGCGACCGCGAGCAGCGCCAGCGGGGCCAGGTCCGGGAGTTGCGGGATCCCGGCAAGGACGGCGGCGGCCACCAGCGCCAGCACGCCGATCAGCAGGCGGCTCGAAGACGACGATCGGCTGCGGAAAGCGAGAAGACGCTCCAGGGACAGTCTCAAACGGGGCCTCGGGACGTTGAAAGCACTGGATGGTGTGCCGCAGCGCACAATCCGTTCTTTAAGGACTTTGGACCTTCGTCGGGCGCCCGGGAGCGCCTGCCCTACGCGGACCGGTTGGCGCGGCTGCGGCGCTCGCAGGCGTCGCAGAAGTGCGAGTATTTGTTGTCGGTGTCGAACACCGAGTTCGAGTAGTACATCGCGCAGCGGGCGTTGTAGCAGTGCTTGAGCCCGAGCGCGTGGCCGATTTCGTGCACGCTCTCCTTCAGCAAGCGCTGGAAGAGCGCGTTCTCGTCGGGCGCGTCGCCGTAGAACTCGGAGCGCAGCCGGTGCAGCGAAACGACCGCGCAGCGCTGCGCTTCGCTCGACGACCCGAAGACGAACTGGTGCGAGGTCTTGTAGAGGTCGAACTCGGTGATGCCGAGGACCAGCTCGTTCTCCGTCTCGTACGCGGCGGTCAGCCGGCCGGCCAGCGACCCGAAGAAGAGCTGTCCCCGCGTGCTGTTGAGCGCCGACTTGGGGACCGCAAGCGCCGCGCGGACGACGGCCGTCGCCAGGAACCGCTCTTCCAGGCACAGTGCAAGCCGGGTGAGCATACCTGCGTCGATCGCATTGACCGGGACGATGCTGATCTCGCGCACGCCGCTGTCTGGAGTTCGGTCCGCGCGGTGTGTGGCCCTTCGCCCTTCGACAAGCTCAGGATGACGGGGTGGCGAAGCGCGTGACATGATCATCGGGATCGGGATCGACCTTGCGGAGGTGGAGCGCTATCGCTTCGATCCGGTCAAGCGCGCGTGGTTCGCGCGCAAGGTGTACACCGAGGAAGAGATGGCGTACGCGATGCGCAAGCGCAACTGGCCCGAACGGCTCGCCGGCTTCTTCGCCGCGAAGGAGGCGACGCGCAAGGCGTTCGGCCACGCGATCCCGTGGGGCGCCGTCGGCGTCTCGCACGAGCGCAGCGGCAAGCCGGTCATCCGCCTCTACCGCGGCTACGACGCGCTGCTCGAACGGCGCGGCGTGCGCGCGATCCACCTGACGATCACGCACACGGCAACGACCGCAGCAGCGGTCGTGGTGCTCGAGGGCTAGCGCGTGCGCGTCGTGACCGCGGCGCAGATGCGCGCGATCGACGCGGCTGCGGTCGCGCGCGACGGCGAGGTCGCTCTGATGCGCGCAGCCGGCGACGCGATCGCCGAGTTGATCGACGACTACGCGCGCGGCGAGGGCGCGGTCGTCGCGGTCGCGGGGAACGGCAACAACGGGGGCGACGCGTACGCTGCGCTCGCCGCGTACGCGGGAACGCGCGAATGCATCGTCTACGGCGATCCGGACGTGCACGGCTCACCGGCGCGAAACGATGCGCGCGAGCGCGCGCTGGTCGCGGGGGTTGAAGAACGGCCGTTCCCGCCCGACCCCGCGGTGCTGCGCGACGCTGCGCTCGTGCTCGACGGCATCCTCGGTGCGAATGCGCGCCTTCCGCTCGACGCGCGCAGCGCCGCGCTGGTCGACGCGATCGTTGCGAGCGGCGCGCCGGTGCTCGCGCTCGACCTGCCGACGGGGATCGAGCCGACGACCGGCGCGGTCGGCGACGCCGCGGTGCATGCGGTCGCGACGATCATGCTCGGGCGGCCGAAGCTGGGCTGCCTGCTCGAAGCCGCGCGTGCAGCCTCCGGTGAGCTGTGGTGCGCGCCGCTCGGCATGCGCGACGCGGACGCCGACGGCATCGACGGGCCGCGCAGCGACGTGCTCACCGCCGCCGAGTTCACGGCGCTGCTCCCCGTGCGCGGCGCGGACGCCGACAAGCGCAGCGCGGGCGCGCCGCTGATCGTCGCCGGCTCGACGCAGTTTCCCGGTGCGGCGGTGCTGTGCGCGATGGGGGCCGCGCGCGCCGGCGCGGGCTACGTGACCGTCGCCGCGCCCGAAGGCGCCGCGGCCGCGCTGCGCGCGCACTTGATCGAGCAGGTCGTCGTGACCTACGACGAGCGCGACCCGGAGAACGCGGTGCGCACGATCCTCGACCTGACGAACCGCTGCACGTCGGTCGGGATCGGCCCCGGACTCGGGCTCTCCGACGCGTGGACGACGATCGTCAACGGCGTCCTCACCGGCACCGATCTGCCCGTCGTCGCCGACGCGAGCGCGCTCTACCACCTCGCAAAGCGGCTCGGCGACTACCGCGGCAAGCCGCTCGTCATCACGCCGCACGAGGGCGAATTCGCGCGGATCAGCGGAAAAGGCACCGTCGCGCCCGGCACGCGCCTCGCGCGCGTGCGCGCGTTCGTCGACGAGCACGGCATCACGACGCTGCTGAAGGGGCAGACGACGCTCGTCGCCGCGCCCGGCGTGACGCACCTCAACCCGACCGGGACGAATGCGCTCGCAACCGCAGGCACGGGCGACGTGCTGACCGGGGTCATCGCGACGCTGCTGGCGCAGGGTCTCGCGCCGGTCGACGCGGCGCGCGCCGGCGCGTACTGGCACGGCCTCGCGGGCCGGCTGGCGCTCAAGGAGCGGCGGCGCGGCGTCATCGCGCGCGACGTCGCCGCGTTACTCGGCCCGGCGAGCATTGTCGACCCCGGGATCGATGCCCATCTGTTCCGCCTCGACGGTTATGCGCGATCAGCCCGCGGTGAGCAGCGCCTGTAAGCCGGCTTCGTCGATGATCGCGATGCCGAGGCTCTCGGCTTTTTCGAGTTTGCTGCCGGCGTCGTCTCCGGCGACGACGTAGTCGGTCTTCTTCGAGACCGAGCCGCTGACTTTGCCGCCGGCCGCGACGATCAGGTCCTTCGCTTCATCGCGCGTCAGGGTGGGGAGCGTGCCGGTGAGGACGAGCGTCTTGCCCGCGAGCACGCCGACCGGCTCGCGCGGGCGCAGCGGCGCGGTCACGTCGACGCCGGCGGCGGCGAGCCGCTCGATCATCGCGCGGTTCGGTTCCTGCGCGAAGAACAGCACGACGCTGCGCGCGATCTGCTCGCCGATCCCCTCGCTGCGCAGCAGTTCCTCTTCCGTTGCGGCGGCGAGCGCGGTGATCGAGCCGAGGTCGCCGGCGAGGATCGCCGCATTCTGCGCGCCGACCATCCGAATCCCGAGGCCGAACAGCAGCCGCGCGAGACCGCGCGACTTGGAGCGCTCGATCGCGGCGAGCACGTTCGACGCGGACTTCTCCGCCATGCGCGGGAGCGTCAGCAGCTTTTCGAGGTCGAGGTGGTACAGGTCGCTGACGTCGCGCACCGTTTCGGTGTCGACGAGCGCGGCGGAGAGCTGGTCGCCGATCCCTTCGATGTCCATCGCGCCGCGCGAGCAGAAGTGCCGCAGCCGCTCGCGGCGCTGCGCCGGACACGTGGCGTTCGTGCAGCGCGACAGCGCTTCGCCCTCGGGCCGGTCGACGTCGGAGCCGCAGACGGGGCAGACCGTCGGCAGCGTGTACTCGGGAAGATCACCCTCGCGCAGCTCCAACACCGGGCCGACGACGCGCGGGATCACGTCGCCGGCGCGAATCACCGTCACGACGTCGCCGACGCGAATGTCGTTGGTGCGGATGTAGTCCTGGTTGTGCAGCGTCGCGTTCGAGACGGTCGTCCCGCCGATGTGGACCGGCTCGAGCACAGCGTTCGGGTTCAGGACACCGGTGCGGCCGACGCTGACCGTGATGTCGAGCAGCTTCGTGCGCGCCTCGCGCGCGCGAAACTTGTAGGCGATCGCCCAGCGCGGGTCCTTGCCGACGGTGCCGAGCCGCGCCTGCAGCACGAGGTCGTCGACCTTGATGACGATCCCGTCGATCTCGTAGTCGAGCGCGTCGCGCTTCGCTTCCCACTCCTGCGCGAAGGCGAGCACGTCGCGGATCGACGGCACGCCGTGCGCGTGCTCGTTGACGCGAAAGCCGAGCGCGCGCAGGTAGGCGAGCAGCGCCGACTGCGTCTGCGGCGGGTTCGGCGCGTCGATCTCGCCGACGGCGTACGCATAGAACGACAGCGCGCGCTCCGCGGTCATCTTCGGGTCGAGCTGGCGAATCCCGCCGGCCGCGGCGTTGCGCGGGTTGGCGAACGGCGCCAGCTCGCGCGCCTCGCGGTCGGCGTTCAGCCGCGCGAAGTCGCTCTTGCGCATGTACGCCTCGCCGCGCACGTCGATGTGGCGCGGCAGCGCGACCTCGGCGTCGCGCAGCGCGAGCGGGATCGCCTTGATCGCGCGCAGGTTCGCGGTCACCTCTTCGCCGGTGCTGCCGTCGCCGCGCGTCCCGCCCGCGCTGAGCCGCCCGACGTCGTAGCGTAGCGAGACCGCAAGGCCGTCGATCTTCAGCTCGCAGGTGTACGCAATGTCGCCGTCGATGCCGGCGAGCTTGTGCACGCGCGCGTCGAACGCGAGCAGTTCGTCCTCGTCGAACGCGTTGGCGAGCGAGAGCATCGGCCGCGCGTGCACGTACGGCGGGAAGCCCGCCGCCGGCGTCCCGCCGACGCGCTGCGTCGGCGAGTCCGGCGTGCGGACGTCGGGGTGCGCCTCTTCGAGGTCGATCAGCTCGCGCAGCAGCGCGTCGTAGTCTTGGTCGCTGATCTGCGGGTCGTCGAGGACGTGGTAGCGGTAGTTCGCATCGTCGATGCGGCGGCGCAGGTCGTGCGCGCGCCTCTCGTACGCCTTCAGCGCCACGGCTTCGGCGTCGCGACCTGGATCGGGTACCCATCGGGATCGGCGATCACCGCGATCCGCCCGAAGCTCTCCTCGTGCGGCTCTTGCAGGATCGTCACGGCCGCGGTGCGCGCGTCGGTGACGAAGCGGTCGACGTCGTCGACGGTGAACCCGAGCTGCAGCGAGCCGGTCTTCACGACGAGGCTCTCGCTGGCGGGGCGCAGCCCGAGCACGCCGCCGTCGGCGAGGTCGAAGTCGACCCAGTGCGGCGAGGCGTCCGTGCGGAGCTTCAGCTCGAGGATGTTCTTGTAGAACCACCTGCTGCGTCCGAGCTCCGAGCAGACGATCATCGCAATCGCGAACCGCGCCACGCGCGCTCCTTCGACGAGCGCGGCGCAGGTCCGCCGCGCCGGCGCGCGCGAACCTTTGCGCATGGCCCGCCGTGGCGCGTTCGTCGCAGGCGCCGCCGCAGTCGTCCTGGGCGCCGCGGTCGCACCGGCGCGCGCCGAGGAGACGACGCTCGGCAGCCCGCACGCGACGACGCCGACCGCGCAGACGATCCTCGACGCGGTCGCGGCGATCGAGGCGACGCGCCCGTTCCTGCGCACCGTCTGGCGGCCGCCCGCCGCATTCCCACCGAGCGCGCCGGTCGCATACTATGCCGGAGTCGGCGGCGATCCGGACGACCCGCAGCGGCCGGCGATCTGGCTGAACCCCGACCATCCCGAACTGATCAGCCCGCACGTCTCGCGCCTCACCGACGAGATCCCGCTGCTGACCGAGTTGCTCCTCGCGGTTGCCGACGTGCGCCCGAACGGCGCGCCGTCGCTCGGCCTCGAAACACTTCCACCGGCGCAGCGGCGCGCCGCGGCGACGAAGCTCGCCTCCGACGTCGCGGTGATCGCGAAGTACACCGTCTATCCGGCGGTCGACGACACGACGTTCGCCAAGCGTGCGTTCGCGTTCGCCGTGCTGCGCCAGATGACGCCCGGCATCGGCGGCGTTGCGACGGTCCCGACGCCGCCCGCGAAGATGCCGTGGGAAGAGCCGTATGCGGCCTACATGGGCCGCGACGCCGACGCGCGCGTGCCGCGCGGTTGGGGAACGATCCGCGTCGTCGCGGGCGGCGCGCGCGGCCCGCTCGCCTACGAGTCGCTCGTACGCGCGTATGTTCTCGCAACCGCCGACCGGCTCGCGGACGGCGAGGTGAAGAGCGCATACGACGCAGCGGATATGCGGGACATGGCTTCTAGCGGCCGCGACGGCTGGGCGGCACGCCGCATCTTCGCGCGGCCGTATGTCGCGCAGGTCGAGGAGTTGTTCGGGACGTAGCGCGACACCGACCATGCAGACCGAGACGAACACGCCCAGCCCGGCAACGATCACCGAGACCGCGCAACTGATCCGGCCGTACGTGCGGCGCACGCCTGTGCTGCAGGTTGGGCCGTCCTTCGACAAGCTCAGGATGACGGGGAACAACGTCAGCATGACGGGGGACAACGTCAGGGCGACGGGGGGCAACGTCAGCATGACGGGGGACAACGTCAGGGCGACGGGGGGCAACGTCAGGATGACGGGGGACGTCACGCTGAAGCTGGAGTCGCTGCAGCATGCCGGGTCGTTCAAGACGCGCGGCGCGTTTGCGAATTTGCTGATGCGTGCGATTCCGCCGGCCGGCATTGTCGCCGCGTCGGGTGGGAATCACGGCGCTGCGGTCGCTTACGCGGCGATGACGCTCGGTATTCCCGCGACGATCTTCGTGCCGACGATTTCCTCGCCGGCGAAGATCGCGCGGATCGAGCGCTACGGCGCGCGGCTCGTCGTCGGCGGCGAGCGCTATTCCGACGCGTACGAAGCGAGCCTCGTCTATCAGGCGGAGAGCGGCGCGCTCGCCGTGCACGCGTACGACGCGTTCGAGACGCTCGCCGGCCAGGGCACGCTCGGGAAAGAACTGGAAGAACAGGCGCCGGACCTCGACACGCTGTTGGTCGCGGTCGGCGGCGGCGGCTTGATCGGCGGGATCGCCGCGTGGTACGACGGTCGCATCCGCATCGTCGCGGTCGAGCCCGAAGACGCGCCGACGCTGCATAACGCGCTGGCCGCCGGCGAGCCGGTCGACGCACCGACGGGGAGCATCGCGGCCGACTCGCTCGCCCCGCGCCGGATCGGCACGCACACGTTCGCGATCGCGCAACGGCTCGTCGACCACGTCGTCCTCGTCACCGACGAGGAGATCAACGCGTCGCGCGCGACCCTCTGGGAAGAAGCACGCGTCGTCGCCGAACCCGGCGGCGCAACCGCGTTCGCCGCGCTGCTCGCCGGCAAATACATCCCCGCACCCGGCGAACGCGTCGGCGCCGTCGTTAGCGGCGCCAACACGACCGTCACCTGGAGCTAACCCGCTCCCCCGTCATCCTGAGCTTGTCGAAGGGCCTACGCTTCGACCGG
Source organism: Vulcanimicrobiota bacterium (assembly GCA_019233415.1). Classification (GTDB taxonomy): domain Bacteria; phylum Vulcanimicrobiota; class Vulcanimicrobiia; order Vulcanimicrobiales; family Vulcanimicrobiaceae; genus Vulcanimicrobium. The sequence goes on along the minus strand of JAFAMK010000001.1, from coordinate 489 downwards.
GACGCGGCCGTTCTTCGCGAGGTCGTCGAGCGACTCGCGGTTGAGCCGTTCCAGTTCCGCGATGCGTGCGGCGTCGACGCGAATCCCGTGCGCGCGCTCGTCGGCGAGCACGCCTTTCAAGTATTGGCCGGTGAACGAGCGGGGGTTCGCGGCGACCTCTTCCGGCGTGCCGGTCGCAACGATCGTGCCGCCTTTGTCGCCGCCCTCGGGGCCGAGGTCGATCAGGTAGTCCGCCGTCTTGATGACGTCGAGGTTGTGCTCGATCACGAGCACGCTGTTCCCCATCGACACCAGCCGCTGCAAGACTTCGAGCAGCTTGTGGATGTCGGCGAAGTGGAGCCCTGTCGTCGGCTCGTCGAGCACGTAGAACGTCCGCCCGGTCGCGCGCCGCGCGAGCTCGGTGGCGAGCTTGATGCGCTGCGCTTCGCCGCCCGACAACTGCGTCGCCGGTTGCCCCATCTGGATGTAGCCGAGGCGGACCTCGCAGAT
>JAFAMK010000054.1 GCA_019233415.1 Vulcanimicrobiota bacterium | reverse complement strand
TCGCGTCGAGCCCGCCGCCGACGCGCACGCGCACGGGAATCTGCGCGAACTCGCCCGGAATCTGCGTCGCGACGTTCCCTTGCGTGCCGGCGCCGAGCGCGTCGGCGAGGTCGCTGCGCGCGATCCCGAGCGCGGCGAGCCGCGACGCCTGCGGAACGATGCGCAGCGCGGGATCGTCGTAGACGACGCCGTCGAACGCGTCGACGACGCCGGGGACTTTTCCGATTGCGGCGGTCGTCGCGTCGGCGAGTTCGATCAGCTTCGCCTGATCGGTCCCGGTGATCGCGATCTCGACCGGCTGCGGCGCGCCGGAGAGGTCGTTGATCTGGTCTTCGAGGAGCTGGTGAAAGTCGAGGTTCGCCGCCGGAACCGCGTCGTTCAGTTCGTTGCGCAGCCGTTCGGCGATCGCGTCGTAGCCGGCGCGGCCCTTCTCGCGCAGCGAAACGCGGATCGTCCCCGTGTTCGTCTGCGTCGGCGAGAAGCCGTTCGTGTCGACCCCGGTCAGCCGGCCCGCGTGCTCGACCGCCGGGTCTTGCTTGATGACGTTCTCCATGCGCAACGCGGCGGCGTCGCTGGTGGCGAGCGAGGCGCCCGGCGGGAGCGTGTACTTGATCTCGAACTGGCCTTCGTCGAGCTTCGGAAGAAAGTCGCTCGGCAGTTTCGCGAGCAGCCCGAACGTGATGACGAGGACGAGCCCGGCGCCGGCATAGACCCACGCCGCGTTGCCGAGCGCCCAGCGCAGCACGCGCCCGTACGTTTCGGAGAGGCGGTCGTTGACGCCGGCGACGTGCTTCGAGTGCCCGAGGAACGCGTTGGCGAGGATCGGCGCGACGAACAGCGCCAGCGCGAGCGAGATCAGCAGCGAGACCGAGAGCGTGAACGCGAGCGCGCGGAAGAAGAATCCCGTCACGCCCGTCAGCAGGCCGAGCGGCAGGAAGACGACGACGGTCGTCGCGGTCGAGGCCGCCATCGCGACCGCGATGCGGCCGCTGGCCTGCGAGATCGCCTCGCCGCGCGAGAGGTCCGGCGCTTCGTCCAGGCGCCGGGAGATCGCTTCGATGACGACGATCGCGTCGTCGATGATGAGCCCGACCGCGACCGCGAGTCCGCCGACGCTCATCAGGTTCAGCGTCTGCCCGGCGCGTTCGAGCGCGAAGATCGCGATCGCCATCGCGAGCGGAATCACCGCCGCGGCGACCAGCGTCATCCGCACGCTGCGCAGGAAGAAGTAGATCACGAGCACCGCGAGCAGCGCGCCGAGCAGGATCGCGTCGCGCAACGACGCCTGCGAGGCGACGATCAGCCGCGTCTGGTCCCAGTATTTCGTCAGGCCGACGTCGGCCGGCAGCCGCGCCTTCAGCGCGGCGAAGCGTGCGTCGACCTCGCGCGCGAGCGTGACGGCGTCGGCGCCCTGCAGTGCGAACGCGTGAACGACGACCGCGTGCTGCGCGTCGACCGACGCCTGCTGCGTCGTCGGGCCGGTGGTGTACCGCACGGCGCCGAGCGCGGAGACGGGGATCGTCCCGCCGTTCTTGAGCGGCACGCCGATTGCGCCGATGTCGCGCGCATTGGTCGGCGACGCGTCGACGAGCAGCACGTAGCGCTGGTGGTAGCGCTCCGCCGTTCCGACCGACTGCACGGTGTTCGCGTCGGCGATCGCGCTCGCGACGTCCGCGGCGCTCAGCCCGACGTTCGCGAGCGCGCTCGGATCGAGGTCGACGTGGTACTCGACCGGCGCGCCGCCGACGGCGATGATCCGGCCGAGCCCCGGCGTCCCGGCGAACGCGGTGAGGACGCGCGCTTGGACGAGCTGGCGCAGCGCGGTCTGCGAGAGCACCTGCGAGGTCAGCCCGTACGAGACGACCGGCTCGGCGTTCGGGTTGACGATCACCGCGTCGATCGACTTCGCCGCCGGAAGGTCGCCGCGCAGCGCCCCGATCGCCTGCTCGACGACTTGCAGGTCGGTGCGCGGATCGGTGTGCGGGTCGAAGTCGATGAGGATCTCGGACGAACCCTGCGTCGAGGTCGCGCGAACGCGCGTCGCCGAAGGCAGCGTTTGAAAGGCTTGTTCGAGCGGCCGCGTCACCGCGACGCGCACGCGCTCCGGCGGTAAATCGCCGGCCTCGGCGACGACGTCGATGCGCGAGAACGTCATCGGCGGAAAGATCGCCGCGGGCGCGATCAGGTACGACCGCACCCCGAGCGCCGCCAGAACGAGCGCCGCGAACACGATAACCTTGGCGTGCCGCAGCGCAAATGCGGCAACCGTCGACTTCATACCGGTCAACACGTCGAACCAGTATCGGCGGTGAAGATTACCCTCGGATGAACGGGCCGGCGGACGGTAGCTCCACGACGGCCGAGGCACCGCCCTCCCGGCGATTGGTGAGGGTCAGGGTCCCGCCGGCGGACTGCACGATGGCAGCGGCGATCGAAAGCCCGAGGCCGCTCCCGCTCGCCTCGCCGTTTCCGTCGGCCCGCCCGCGCGCCGGATCGTCGCGCCAGAACCGCTCCGTCGCGTGATCCAGCGCCGCGTCGGAGAAGCCCGGGCCGTCGTCGGCGACGACGAGCCGGACGCGATTCTCGTCCGCCTCGACCGCGACGGTGACCGTCCCCTCGTGCCGGCCGTACTTGAGCGCGTTGTGCAGCAGGCAGACCGTCGCGCGCCGCAGCGCGTCGCCGTCGCCACGGATCAGCGCGCCCGGCGGGAGGCTGCGCGCGAGCGCGATCCCGCGCGAACCGGCAAGCACGGCAAGCCGGTCGGCCGCCTCGCCGGCGATCACCGCGAGATCGACGACGTCGCCGGACTCCGCCGGCGCCGACTCGGCGCGCGCGGCGGCGAGCAGGTCGCGGGTCAGCGCTTCGAGGTCGTCGGCTTGAACCGCGATCGCTTCGAGCGCGCGCCGGTACTCGTCGCCGCTGCGCGGGCGGCGCAGCATTAGGTCCGCTTCGGCCCGGATGACCGAGAGCGGCGCGCGCAGCTCGTGCGAGGCGTCTCCGGTGAAACGGCGCTGCCGCTCGAACGCGCTCTGCAACCGGTCCAGCATCCGGTCGAAGGTCGCGACGAGCCGGCCCAACTCGTCGTCGCGCAGCGGGATCGCGATGCGGCGCGAGAGGTCGTGCGCCTCGATCTCCGAGGCGATCTCGGCCATCGCCACGAGCGGACGCAGCCCGCGCGCGGCGACCGCGCTCCCGGCGACGACCGCGAACGCCGCGATGATCGGGATCGCGATCCCGAACGCGAGCGTGAGCCGGCGGTCGAGGTCGGTGACGAGGTCGAGATCGTGCCACACGAACGCGACCCCGAGCGTCCGGCGCCCGGGCGGCACCGCGACGACCGCAACGCG
>JAFAMK010000249.1 GCA_019233415.1 Vulcanimicrobiota bacterium | reverse complement strand
ACATCGGGTTCGTCGTCAACCGCGCGCTAGTCTTCGCGTCGCTCTCGGCGATCGTCATCGTCGCGTTCGCCTCGCTCGAGTGGCTGCTGGGCACGGTGCTGGTCAAAGTCTCGCACGTCACCTCGCAAACGCTCGAGTGGGGGCTCGCGCTCGTCCTCGGGGTCTCGTTACGGCCGATCCACGGGCGCGTCGAAGCCCTGATCGACGACCTCTTCTTCCGCGCGCGCCACGAGGCCGAGCGCGCGCTGCGCACGTTCGCGCGCGAGGTCGGCTACATCACCGACCCGCGCGTCGCGGTCGCGCGGGCGCACGCCGAGCTGGTCGTGCGCACCGGCGCATGCGACGCCGCGATCTACGTCGTCGACGGGCCTGGCGCGATCCGCGTCGACCCGGCGGAAACCGCCGCGCCGGCGCTCGTCGGCATCGACGACCCGGCGCTGGTGCGCTTGCGCGCGACGCGCGCGCCGGTCGCGCTCGCCGGGCTCGAAAGCGCGCTGCACGGCGAGCGGGCCTTTCCGATGTGCGTGCGCGACGCGGTGAGCGGCCTCGCGGTGCTCGGCGCGAAATCGAATGGCGAGGCGTACGCGCCGGACGAGATCGCGACGATCGAGGTCGTCGTCCTGGCGCTCGGCAACGCGCTCGACGCGCTGCAGACCATGGCGCTCAAGGCCGAGATCGTACGGGTTCTCGTCGACGGCGCATCGGTCGAGGCACTGCGGCGCACGATCGATCCCGCCGCGTGGGTGCGAGGCGTCGTCCCGCAACCGGCGGGGTCGGCGCTCGGTCTGAACGAATAATGGCGACCGTGGCCCATTTCACCCAGGACATGACCGTCGAGCAGGCGTTCAAGACGCATGCCGGCGCAAAGCGCGTCTTCGCACGTTTTCACCTCGGCGGGTGCTCGCACTGCGCGATCAGCGAGACCGAGACGATCTCGCAAGTCAGCGAAGGATACGGCATCCCGCTGGCCCTGCTGATGACGGACCTCGAGAAGCTGTTCGAACAGCCCGCGCTCGACGTCGGCGACACCGTCAAGCTGCCCGACGAGATTCGCGCGAAGATTCCGCAGCTCGCGAGCGTCCCCGAATTCGGCAAGGTCACCGACCTCGCCGCCGGCGCCTACACGGTCGTGTTCGGCGAGGTGCGCCTCCAGGGTCTCGCCGAGGACTTCATCAAGGTCGACCCCGCCGCCATCCCGGCGTAGCGGAGACGTGTCGCGACTTGGCAGAGGCCGCCGTCAGGTGGCCTCTGCGCCTTTATAAGGCAAAGCCGTCCTCGGCTTTGACTTATAAAGGCTTGCGGTCGTGGAAGCTTTCGTCCGTGCCGTGCCAGTGGGTGAGCTCGGACTCGCCCGCTTTCCAGCACAGGTAGACGGGCCGGCCCTCCCGCATCGAGGGGAAGTCGAGCAGCCCGAGGTCGAGGTCCTTCACGACGCAGCCGTGCGCCTCGATCCGGTTGATGAGGCGCACGATTTCGGCCTTCAGCTCGGTGAATGCGCGCGAGCGGCGGCGCTCGCGGGCGACGTCGGGCCTGCCGGCGCGCAGCGCCGGGTCGGTCTCGAGCAATCGGATCGCGAGGTCGCGACGCTTCCCCCAGAGCTCCTCCAGCAGGGGCTCCAGCACGGGGATGAGGGCGTTCGCTTTCTCGGCAGAAAAGAGCTTCATATGCGCCGTCTTGTCATCGTAACGGGGCTCTCGGGTGCGGGCAAGAGTCAGGCGATGAAATCGCTCGAGGACTTTGGCTTCGCGTGCCTCGACAATGCGCCGCCGGTCCTCGCACGTCCATTCGTCGCGCTCGCCGAAGAAGCCGGCTACGCGAACGCGGCAATTGCACTCGACGTGCGCACCCTCGGGCCGTTCGGCGACGCCGTCGCCGCGCTCGACGAGCTGGACGCGGCCGGCGTGCACATCGACCTGCTCTTCCTCGACGCCGAGGACGAGACGCTGATCCGCCGCTACAGCGAGACCCGCCGCCGCCACCCGTACGGCGAGAACGGCGCCGGGCTCGCCGAGGCGATCGGCGCCGAGCGCGCGTCGCTTGCCGCGCTGCGCGACCGTGCGAACGTCGTCTGGGACACGACGCGCATGACGCTCGGCCAGCTCAAGGACCGCATCGGCCAGACGTTCGCGGGCGCCGACGCGCGCCGGCTGCGGGTCGCGATCGTCGCGTTCGGCTTCAAATACGGGCTCCCGCTCGACGCCGACCTCGTCCTCGACGTTCGCTTCCTCCCCAATCCGAACTACGTCGAGGGGCTGCGCGAACTGACGGGTGCCGACGCGCCCGTCGCCGCATACCTCGAAGCGATTCCCGACACCGAAAGCTTTCTGGCGCGGCTGTTCCCGCTGATCGACTTCCTCGTTCCGCGCTACGAGCACGAGGGAAAATCGCAGGTGACGGTCGCGATCGGGTGCACCGGCGGCCGCCACCGCAGCGTCTACCTGGGCCGGCGCCTCCAGCGGCACCTCAGCGAGACGACCGGCGTCCTGGCGACGTTCGACGCAAGAGACGTGAACCGATGAGCAACCGCATGCGCCGCTCCCTGCACCTCGCGCGCTGGCTCCTCCCCGGGCTCGGCGTCAAGCGCTGGCTGGTTCTGGCGGTCCTCGGCGCGGCGCTGTTCGTCAACGGCGTCTCGCGCTACCTGACCGACGAAGGAACGTCGCTGCGGATCAACGAGTTCGTCGACTGGCTCGTCGCCGATTTCTTCCCACCCGGCTACCTCTCATGGGGCTTCATGATCACCGGCGCGCTGCTCGTCGCGCTCGGCATCTGGCGCTGGCTCAACGCGATCGTCACCGCGGTCGCACCGTACGGGACCGAGAACGTCATCGACGCGATCCGCGAGCGCCAGCTCAACCGCGGCTACCGCATCGTCGCGGTCGGCGGCGGCACCGGGCTCTCGACGATGCTGCGCGGGCTCAAGCGCATCACGACGAACCTCACCGCGGTCGTCACGGTCAGCGACGACGGCGGCTCGTCGGGACGGCTGCAGAAAGAACTCGGCGTCCTGCCGCCGGGCGACATCCGCAACTGTCTGGTCGCGCTCGCCGACGACGAAGCGCTGGTCACCGAACTCTTCCGCTACCGCTTCCAGGAAGGCGAAGGGCTCACCGGCCACTCGTTCGGGAACCTCTTCCTGGCCGCGATGACCGGCGTCACCGGAAACTTCGACGAGGCGATCAAGGTGTCGAGCCGCGTGCTGAACGTCAAAGGGCGCGTCCTGCCCTCGACGCTCGCCGTCGCACGGCTCGTCGCGCGGCTTTCCGACGGGCGCGTCGTCGAAGGCGAGTCGCGGATCACGGAGGCGCGCGGCACGATCGAAGAAGTCTCGCTCGATCCGCCGTTCGCCGCGCCGCTCGACGAGGTGATCGCCGCGATTCGCGAGGCCGACGCGATCATACTCGGGCCGGGTTCGCTCTACACCTCGATCATGCCGAACCTGCTCGTCGACCGCATCGGCCGAGAGATCGAGGCCAGCAGCGCGGTGAAAGTCTACGTCTGCAACGTGATGACGCAGCCGGGCGAGACCGACGGCTACACTGCGTCGGCGCACGTGCGCGCGCTGCTGCAGGGCAGCGGCGGGAAGATTTGCGACGTCGTGATCGTCAACGACGAGCTGCCCCGCAAGCTGCGCGAAGCATATGCCGAAGAGGGCCAGTTGCCGGTCGCGATCGACGACGAGGCGTTGCGCGCGCTCGGCGTGAAGGTCGTGCGCGCCAACGTGATCAGCGAAACCGTGACCGTCCGCCACGACAGCGACCGGCTCGCAGCCGTCGTCGTCGGGATCATCGACGAAGCCGTCGCCGAACGCGCCTCGTACGTGCGCTTCCGCCAAAACCCCACGCCGGCGGCGACCGCATGAGCACCGCGACACCGGACGCCGCGCTCGCCGCGTGGACGCGCACGATCCCCGCCGTGCGCTGCGCCGCGCCGGCGTTCCGCCCGTGGACCGGCGCGCAGGACAGCGCGGCGCTCGTCCCCGTCACTCCGACGAGCGGCACGCGCTTTGCGGCCGCCGGCTTCTCCGGCGCGGTCCTCGCCGACCTGACCGTCGTCGCCGACGGCCGCTCGCGGAACGTGTACGCGCTCGCGCGCGCGCCCTCGGCGCACGCTGTCGTGCTGCACGCCGGCAGTGAAGCGCTCGAAGAGGCGTTCACGGCGGTCGTCGCGGCGGATGCGCCGCCGCGCGCCGTCGCAGTGCTGCGCGCGGCGCCGCGCGCCGGCGCACTCGGGCTCGGTAGCACGCGCGCGGCCGTCGAGCGCGCGCTCGGGCCGGGACGCGCGAAGCACCTGTGCGACTTCATGGTCGTGCGCTACCAGCCGGTCCCAGCCGAGATCTCGAATGCCGAGATGTGGTTTTTCTACCGCGACGGCGTTGTCGTCGCGATCGCGCGCTACGAGGCGGTTTAGCGGATCGCGAGCGTCAGCGCGTACGGCGTGTCGTGGTCGGCGTCGCAGTCGACCATCAGCCGGTACGTCGTCGACTTCGGCAGCGTGAAGGGAACCCCCGGCGTGAGCGGGCGCGACGTGATGACGTCGGGCCCGCCGAACAGCGTCAGCGTCAGGTGCGCCTTCGACGAAACGCCGTCGACCTGAACCTTCTGGCCTTTGCCGGCCGCGAAGGTGTATGTGTCGAACCAGCCGTTCGCGATGCTGCCGCTGAGCCGCGCCGACGACGCGCCGGCGGCGAAACGCACCGGGACTTCTTGTGGTTTGCGCGCGTTGTCGCTCGCGCGCACGCGCACCGAGTCGACGCCGACGTATTTTCCGTCACGGTAGGCGTAGGTCGTCTCGTCGACGACCAGCGCGCTGTCGTGCGCGTCGACGACGATCCGCGGCAGCGGCGACTCGGCGCGCGTGCGCGCGCTGATCCCGAACGTCGAGAGCAGCACGCGCGGGTTCCCTGCCGTCAGGCGGATGACGTAGTACGGGCAGTTCTGCGCGCCGCAGATGCACGGGCTCTCGACCGACGCGAGGACGACGTCGTCGCCGCCGACGTGCCCGAGCGAACGAATCGACGCGTCATGCGCGGCCTTGCGCGTCACGTCCGGCGGGCATCCGCCGCCGACGTCGTTCTGGAGCGCGTACAGCACGGCCGCGTGGTCCGTGTCGAGCGGCGACGCGGCGAGGAGCGGTGCGGCCGCGACCGCAGCGGCGAGTAGAGACGCGAGCATCGGTCAGCCTCCTGAGCGCGGCAGGAACGCCGCGATGCGGGCGGCCGCTGCGCGCAGGTTCGCGGCACCCTGATCGATCGCTTCCCGCAGCGTTGCCGGGCCCGGGACGATCGGGACGCAGCGCACACCGCGCGCGCGCAGCGCGGCTTCCACTGCGAGGTCGATGCTGCCGCCGAACGCGACGACGGGGACGCGCCGCTCGCGCGCCAGCGCCGCGACGCCGTCGACGACCTTGCCGCGCAGCGTCTGCTCGTCGATCCGGCCCTCGCCGGTGAAGCACCAATCGGCGCCGGTGAGCGCCCCTTCGAGCCCACGCACCTCGGCGACGAGCCGGACCCCGCGTTCGAGCCGCGCCCCGGCGGCGCTCGCCAGCGCCCAGCCGAGGCCGCCGGCCGCGCCGGCGCCCGAGAGGTCGCGCAGGTCGCGCCCGGTCGCCGCGCGCATCGCGTCGGCGAGGCGCCCTTCTGCGGCGCGTAGACCGCCGCCGAGCCGTGCGGCCCGAGCAGCGGGTTGTTCACGTCGCAGGCGACGGCGAGGTCGACCGCGTCCAGCCGCGGGTCCAGCCCGCCCAGGTCGATCGCGGCGACCTGCGCGAGCGCGACCGGCGCCGGGTCGAGCACGCCGCCGTCGGCGTCGAGGAAGCGCGCGCCGAGCGCGGCGAGCGCGCCGGCGCCGCCGTCGGTCGTCGCGCTGCCGCCGACCCCGAGGACGATTCGCGTTGCGCCGCCGTCGAGCGCGTCGCGCAGCAGCTCGCCGGTCCCGCGCGTCGTCGCGCGCCGCGGTTCGCGCCGGTCCGGCACGAGCGCGAGCCCGGAGGCCGCCGCCATCTCGATGATCGCCGTCGCGCCGTCGCGCGCGTACGTCGCGTCGACCGGCTCGCCGTACGGCCCGCTGACGCGCGCGGTCCGCGCCGTCGCACCCGCCGCGAGAAAGGCGCCGACGGTGCCGTCGCCGCCGTCGGCCATCGGCACGAGGACGCAAATCGCGTCCGGCACGACGTCGCGCACGCCGTCCGCGAGCGCGGCGGCGACGTCGGCCGCGCCCAGACTTCCCTTGAACTTGTCCGGCGCGACGACGATGCGGAGCGGCACCTACTGCTTGGTGAGCGGTATGTCGATCGTGACGTTCTCGCCGGCCGCGAGGCTGCCGGAGTAGAGCGGCTGGAGCGGCGCGGTGTAGCCCGACGGCGGCGTGACGTTCAGCGTGTACTGGCCGATCGGGATGTTGACGATCTTGTACGTGCCGTCGCTCGCGGTCGTCGCGGTGAGGATCGTCGCGATGGCGACGTTGACGCCGGCGACGGGCTGATTCGTCGCGCTGTCGTACGCGCGCCCATGGACCGACGGATAGTTCTGTGCCGGCGGAACGGCGGGGCCGCCGCAGCCGGCCAGCATGGCGGCGGCGGTGACGGCGAGGACGGCGAAGCGCACGCGTATCACGCGCACCGCGTTCGCGCTCGCCGAAACGTCAACCCGCCGAGCGCGGGTCAGGCCGGGACGAAGCCCTCTTCGGCGTCCTGGCGGTCGAGGGCCACGGTCTTCTCTCCGAGCAGCCACCGGTTCGCCTCGTCGCGCCGCGCGTCGGGGACACGGGCCTTGATCCATCCGAGGATCTCGTCGTCGGTCTGACACGTCTCCAGCGCCGCGTCGAACATCCGCGACGTGATTCCCCAGCGGTCGAACACGCCGCGGTCCATCGGGCACGGATAGATGTAGTCGAAGATCGTCCCGTTGCGGGCCGCGCGCGCCTTGTCGAAGACGCGAGCAAGCCAGAGATAGCCGTCGAGCCCCTCGCGGCCCCGGCGCGGAAACGCACCGTTCCTAAAATCGGTGGCCATCGTCGTCCCTTCCCTCTCCCGTGCGACCCGTAGCACTCCCAGGACGCAGGCTGCCCTCCCGGAGTTGCGGAACGCGACCCGAGTTATGGCCCTCACCGAACCCCGTCCTGCGTCCGGAATGACGTACTTCGAAAATGCCCTCGACGCGGTCGGCCATACCCCGCTCGTCAGACTGCACCGCGTGATCGACGACGCGAAATGCCTGGTGCTGGCGAAGGTCGAGTACGTCAATCCGGGCGGGTCGGTCAAGGACCGTGCGGCGGTCGCGATGATCGAGGACGCCGAGGCGCGCGGCATCATCAAGCCCGGTGCGACCATCATCGAGGCGACCTCGGGGAACACCGGGACGGGCCTCGCGATGGCGGCGGCAATTCGCGGCTACCGCTGCATCCTCGTCATGCCGGACAAGATGTCGAAAGAGAAGATCGACCTGCTCAAGGCGTACGGCGCCGAAGTCGTCGTCACGCCGACGAACGTGCCGAGCGATTCGCCCGAGTCGTACTACGGCGTGGCGAACCGGCTGACGGCAGAGATTCCCGGCGCCGTCCAGCCCGACCAGTGGCACAACGCGCAGAACCCCGGCGCGCACTACAAGACGACCGGTCCCGAGATTTGGGAGCAGACGGCCGGCAAGATCACGCACTTCGTGAGCGGGATGGGAACCGGCGGCACGATCTCCGGAACCGCGCGCTTCCTGAAGGAAAAGAAGCCCGACATCGTCGTCGTCGGCGCCGATCCGGAGGGTTCGATCTACAGCGGCGACACGCCGAAGTCGTACAAGGTCGAGGGGATCGGGATGAGCTATCTCCCGCAGACCGTCGACATG
>JAFAMK010000186.1 GCA_019233415.1 Vulcanimicrobiota bacterium | reverse complement strand
GACTGGTCGCCGGCGCCTGCGTCGTGCGCAGGACGTCGCGGAACGATCCCGTCCCGGTGGCAGGCGGAATCTGGACCGGCACGCCCCGCGGGCGTACGACCGGGTTGATCGCCGGCGGTATCTGGACCCCGTCGATCTTCGGATCGGCCATGTCAGCCGATGCTGAGGATCGCGGAGGTCGGAAGGACCAGTGGGTTTCCGCTGCCGTCGGTCACCAGATTGCCGCTGGAGTCGACGAGCGTGAACTCCGGCGTGCCGTTGACAACCGAGATCGTCTTGACCGTGCCGGTAACCGTGGTCGTGTTCCAGCTAGCATCGGTCGTCGACGCCGAGACCGACTTCCCGAGCAGCCCTGCGGACTGCATCACGGAGAAGTTCGACTCGAACGACGTGAACGAGTCCTTGAGCGCGGTCGTCGCCTGCACGGCGGAGAACTGCGCCAGCTGCGCGATCGACTGGGTGTCGTCCATCGGGTTGAGCGGGTCCTGATTTTGCAGCTGCGTGGTGAGCAGCTTCAGGAACTGGTCAACCCCGATCTGCGAGCCGCTCGACGAAGACGACGAAGTCGGCGTCGACGACGGCTGATTGATCAGCTGGTTGATGGTGGAAGACATGATGCTCCTACACGAGGTAGTTGAGTGCGCCGAGGGTCGGGTTCGCCGCGTAGATCGGCGGGCCGAACGTCGGCACCGCGAGCAATGAGGCGTCGTCGGAGGCGTCGGGCTCGGTCGACGACACGCCGGCAATCCGGCGCGTGTTCGACCGCGTCCACCCCTCGTTCGGACGCGACTGGTCGCGGGCGTCCGCGAAGCCGCCGCCGGCAAGCCCGACCGTGAAGCTCTGCAGCTTCAGGCCGGCGTCGGCGAGGGTTTTCGCGAGCTGGTTCTGACCGCCGGCGAGCGCATTCTGCGCGTCGGCGGTGTGCGCGGTGATCGACGCGTCGACCGAACCACCCGAGACGACCAGCTTGACGCTGACGTCACCGAGCTGCTCGGGGACGAGCCGGAGCCGCACCACCGACTGGCCGTCGGTCGTGCGAATCGCCATCCCGCGCAGGATCTGGTCGACGACCGCGTTCGCGTCGACGTGCTGCGGTTGCGGCAGCGCCGGAGCGGGCGGGGTCGGAACGACTGTGCTCGCGTCGTGCGCGACCGTGAGCGCGAACGGCACGGGCTGGACTTGGGGTTGGGTTGCCGCCGGCGCCGTGGCCGGCGATTGCGCGCCGGCGTCGGCGACCGTGGTCGTCGAGGTGGCGTCGCGGCTCTGGGAACCGTCGCTGCGGGCGAGTTCGGCCGCGAATGCCTGGACGAACGCGGTGACCGTCGCGGTGGCGGAGGTACCGGTCGACGCGGTCGTCGTCCCGGTGGTCGACCCGTTCGCGCCGGAGGCGGGAAGCGGGTTCTGGGTACGGGCCGGCGGCGGCGTGCCGTCGGTGGTCGTGCGCTTCGTCGCACCGGTGCTGATCGGATCGGCCGCCGGAGCGGTCCGGGCCGTGTCGGCGAGGGTCGCGCGGGTGAGGATGCGCCCGAGCGGCGTGTCGCCGCCGGTCGCGATTGCCTCCAGGGTCGCAGGCAGCGCGACGGCGCGACCGTCGCTCGCCGCCGCGGGTGCGACGGGAACGGGCGCCGCGGCGACCGGTGCGGCCGGCGATGCGGAAGCGGACGTCAGCTCCGCCAGCAGCGTGGCGAGGCTCGTCGCAGCGTCGGCCGTAGCCGGCGCCGTGGCGCTCGCCGCCGTGGAGGGCGGACTTTGCTTCGTCGGGGCAGAGGGTGTCGCGGCCGACGGCACGACGGTCCGGTCCGTCACGGTGGGGGCTTTGGTCGCGGAAGCGACCGAAGCTCCGGTCGTGCCGGGGTCGGTGGTCGTCGTGGGGGTCGACGTGGCGGCGGGAGACGCGGGCGCCGCGAGCGCGGTCAGCGCGTCGCGGAGAATGCGGTCCGTCTGGGGGGCTGGATTTGCTTTCGCCGAGTCGGCGTCCAAGCTGGTTCCTGCGATCGTTCGGATCGGTTGCCCCGGGTCTCCGTTCGTCACCCTCGTCGCGAGCTCGGCGATCTGCCGGAATCTCGTCGCGAGGGTTGACGCCCTCTCGGCGTTGCTGCCTGGCGGCCCGGCCCCGGAGGGCTGGAGCGCCTGGGTGAACGCTTGGGTCAGTTGCTGCTTCGCCGTGTCAGCGGGGATGCCGAGCTGCGCCGCGACCGAGGTCGCGAGCGAACCCGCCAGCTGCGTGATCACGTCGTTCAGCGAGGTTCCCCGGTCGAGCTGGGCCTTGATTTCGCGCGCCAAGACGGCCTCGGCGGAGCCGGTGCCGGTCGAACGCGACGTCACCTCGGTGGTCTTCTTGCCGGCGAAAATCGCCTTGAAGGCCGTGCCGTCGCGCATGCTCGACGGCGCCGCCGTCTTGCCCGCGTGTCCGGTCCCGGTGGCCGTCGATCCGGAGAGTAGGATCGTGAGTGAGTTCAGGATGTCACCTCCTTCCGTGTGATCTGCGGCGCGGAGAGAATGCGCCGCCGGCCCCGCCGAAGCGAAGCCTTGTACGGTCTATCGGCCCGAAGGAGGCTGGACCTGAGCGACGGCGCGGCTGATCCGGGCGGCGACGGCGGCCGGCAGGGCATTCATGATCGACCCGGCGCTGTCCGAGTCCATCGCGGCCAGCACGCGCACGACCTCGTCGTCGGGCAGGCGCTGGATCACCGCGGCGGCCTTGTCGGGGTCCATCGCCGCCCAGGTCGCGGCGAGCCGCTTCTCGTCGTCGGTCGGCGGGGCGACGCCGGTGGTGGCGGCGGCGCCGGTTCCGGCCGGGCCGCCGAACGCGCCGGCCGCGGCGGACGGCTGCGGCTTCGCCGCGGGGACCGCGGTCGGGCGCGGCTGGTTCGCCAGCGTGTTCAGCTGCTGCTGAACCGCCTGGGTGCGGGTGTCGGCATCGGACTTGGCCTTGCGCTGCGCCTCGAGCTGCGCATTTAGGTCGCGAATCTGGCGGTTGCGCTCGTTGATGGTCTGCTGCTGCGCGGCGAAGGTGAACGGCTTCGAGACGACGCTGCCGACGTTCGCGCCGAGCGCCCAGAGCGGCTTGAGCGGCCCGTTCGCGATCGCGCGCTGCGAGGGCGGCCAGGTCAGCGCGAAGGCCAGCGCGGCGAGCGCGAGGACCGGCAGGAGGTAGCGCCCCAGGTGGATACGACGGCGGCGGCGGCGGGTGACGATCACGACGGAAGTCCTTCGAAGGGATGCGCGCGCTCGTGGGTCCGCGCGTTCTGGTCGTCCAGCTCGCGCTGGTCGGCGCGCGCGGCATCCAGCTCGAACGCCTCGCGGCGGCGTTCCTTGAGCGTTTCGAGGACCTTGCGGTCCTTCGCGGCGTCGACCAGCTGGAGCCGGGCGCGCTCGGTTACGGCGACACACGCGTCGACGCGCTGCTGCGCGACGACGATCGCGCGGTCGAGGTAGTCGAGGTGCGTGTACGACGCGCGCAGCGTCTCGGCGTCGAACTGCGTGTGCTCCTGGATCAGGCGCAGCCGCAGCGCGTCGCGCTTGCCGACGATCTGGTCGCGCTGCGAGGCGGCGGCGAGCTGATCGGCCAGCGCGCGCGCGTGGTCGCCGGCGCGCTCCTGCTCGATGCGCTCGCGGTGGCCGAGCACCGGCTGGAGCTGAAACGCGAACTTCATGCGGACCTCATCCCAGCGTCATCACCGCGCGCTGCGCGTCGTCGAACGTCGAGCGCTCGTAGATGCCCTGACGCAAGAAGAGCCGCACCTGGTCGATCCGCGCCAGCGCATGGTCGACGCGCGGGTTCGAACCCGGCACGTAGGCGCCGATGTTCACCAAATCTTCGGCATCGCGATACGTCGCCATGATGTCGCGCACCGTCGAGGCCGCGGTCAGGTGCGAAGGCGGGACGACGTCGGGCATCACGCGGCTGACCGAACCCAGGACGTCGATCGCGGGGTAGTGGTTCGCCGAGGCGAGCTTGCGCGAGAGGACGATGTGCCCGTCGAGGATCGAGCGCACGGCGTCCGCGACCGGCTCGTTCAAGTCGTCGCCGTCGACGAGGACGGTGTAGAGCGCGGTGATCGTCCCGTGCTCCGACGTCCCCGTGCGTTCGAGCAGCTTCGGCAGCAGCGCGAAGACCGAAGGCGTGTAGCCGCGCGTCGTCGTCGGCTCGCCGATCGCGAGGCCGATCTCGCGCTGCGCCATCGCGAAGCGCGTGACGCTGTCCATCATCAGCATCACGTCGAGCCCGCGGTCGCGGAAGAACTCGGCGATCCGCGTCGCGACGAAG
>JAFAMK010000116.1 GCA_019233415.1 Vulcanimicrobiota bacterium | reverse complement strand
GCGAAATCCGTTACTTGACCGTCACGGAAAAACCAGGTGAACATGCTCCCTACCCTGTTCGCGGTGACCCCAACCCCGGCTTCCCGGGCCGCCGCCAAAATGCCTTCCACCAGCGCCATGCCGAAGGACTCCAGCCTCGGGTAGATTTCGTCCTTTCGCGCAATCAGCTCCTGCAGGGTAGCCGCTCCGGCAGCCATTGCAAGCGGGTTCCCGCTCAGCGTTCCCGCCTGGTAGACCGGTCCCGTCGGCGCCATCCGCTCCATCAGGTCGCGCCGGCCGCCGAACGCGCCGACCGGGAACCCGCCGCCGATGACCTTGCCGAGCGTCGTCAGGTCGGGCAGCACCCCCTCGCGCACCTGCACGCCGCCGCGCGCGGCACGGAAGCCGGTCATCACCTCGTCGAAGATCAGCAGCGCGCCATGATCCTGCGTCAGCCGCCGCAGCGATGCGAGAAAACCCGGCAGCGGGTGGACGAAACCCATGTTCCCGGCGTACGGCTCGACGATCACCGCCGCAATCTCGCCGGGGTTGTGCTCGAACGCCGCGCGCACCGCCGCCGCGTCGTTGAACGGGACGATGAGCGTGTCGCGCGCGGTTCCCGCCGGGACGCCCTTCGAGTTCGGCACGCCCATCGTCAGCGCGCTCGACCCGGCTGCGATCAGGAACGGGTCGGCCGAGCCGTGGTAGCAGCCTTCGAACTTGACGAACTTGTCGCGCCCGGTGTAGCCGCGCGCGAGGCGCACCGCGTTCGCCGTCGCCTCGGTCCCCGACGAGCAGAACCGCACCTTTTCGACCGACGGCACCGCCGCGACGATCAGCTCGGCCAGCTCGGTCTCGTACTCCGTCGGCGCTCCGAACGACGTTCCGCGCTCGGCCGCGCGCTGCACTGCGCCGACGACCGCGGGATGCGCGTGGCCCGCGATCATCGGACCCCACGACAACACGTAGTCGAGATAGCGGTTACCGTCGAGGTCGGTCAGGTACGCGCCGTGCGCTTCGCGCACGAAGACGGGCGTGCCGCCGACCGCCTTGAATGCGCGGACGGTCGAGTTGACGCCGCCGGGGATGACGCGCTTCGCCGCGGCGAACGCGCGCTCGCTGCCCGGCCGTTCGCTCACGAGAGCACCGTGCGAATCCGGTCGTAGTCGGCCGGGGTGTTGACGTTCTCGAACACGGGGTCCTCGCCGACCGGGACGAAGCGCGCGCGCAGCCGGTCGATCACGAGCCGCAATGCCCCCTGGCCGCCGAGCAGCACCGGCGTCCCTTCGCGCAGGAACGCCTCGCGCCGGTAGAGCGCGGCGAGCGGCTCGATGCGGCGCGCATCGACGTCGTGCGCGGGGACGATCGCGTCGTACTGCGGCGACGCATACGCTTCGAGCCGGTCGACGAACGCGGCATCGACGAACGGCGCGTCGCCGGCGACCGCGAAGACCCACTCGGTTCGCATCTCGCTGAACGTCGAGAGCAGTCCCGAGAGCGGGCCGCGCAGCGGCCAGCGGTCGACGACGCGCGGTGCGTCGACGTGCTTCGCGATCTCCTCGGGCAACGCGCCTTTCACCGAAAGCCAGGTCTCGCGCCCGGGCGAGACGTTGCGGTAGACGCGCACCAGCATCGGCGCGTCGCCGACGCTTAGCGTGAGCTTCCCCGGCAAGCGCGTCGCCTCGCCGCCGGCGAGAATGCAGACTCCGGCCTTGCTCACGCGCGCTGCCTCGCGAGATAGTCCTTCGCGAAGTAGGTGATGATGATGTCGGCGCCGGCGCGCGCCATCGCCGTCAGCGTCTCGTCGACCGCGCGCTCCTCGTCGATCCAGCCGTTGCGCGCGGCGGCTTTCAGCATCGCGTACTCGCCGCTGACATGGTACGTCGCGACGGGCAGATCGGTCGTCTCGCGAACCGCGCGGACGACGTCGAGGTAGGCCATTGCCGGCTTGACCATCACGATGTCGGCGCCTTCCTCGACGTCGAGCAGCACTTCCTTGATCGCCTCGCGCCCGTTGGCCGGGTCCATCTGGTAGGTGCGGCGGTCGCCGAACGACGGCGTCGACTCGGCCGCCTCACGGAACGGCCCGTAGAACGCCGACGCGTACTTCGCCGCGTACGACATGATCGCGGTCTTGGTGAAACCCTCGTCGTCGAGCGCCGCGCGGATCGCCGCGACGCGCCCGTCCATCATGTCGGACGGCGCGACGACGTCGACGCCGGCGCGGGCGTAAGTCAACGCCGTCTTCGCGAGCACTTCCAGCGTGCGGTCGTTGTCGACGTCGCCGGTCGGGTCGAGGATCCCGCAGTGCCCGTGGTCGGTGTACTCGCAGTTGCACAGGTCGGCGATGACGAGCAGGTGCGGCAGCGCATCCTTGATCGCGCGCGCGGCGCGCTGCACGATCCCGTTCGGGTCGTAGTTGACCGTCGCGTGCGCGTCCTTCGCGTCGTTGTCGGGAATGCCGAACAACAGCACTGCGCGCACGCCGACCGCGTCCAGCTCGCGGCACTCGCGCACGACCGCGTCGACCGAGTAGCGCGAGACGCCGGGCATCGAGCTGATCGGCTCGACGACGTCCCGGCCCTCGGCGACGAACAGCGGCTGAACCAGCCCGTCGTGGTTGATCCGCGTCTCGCGGACGAGCGCACGCATCGCCGGGCTGGAACGGAGCCGCCGGGGGCGGGTCAGGATGCGGGTGCGTTCGGCGAGGTTCATGCGCCGTTCTCCAGGACGAAGCGGGTCACGGTCTGTACGAACGCTCCAACCTCCGCGGAGGGTGCAACGACGTCGGGGGGCCAGCCGTGGGCCTCGGCCGTCTCCGACGACGAGGGCCCCATCGCGGCGACGACCGGTCGGTGTCCTTCGACACGAAGCCCGGCCAGATACTCGCGTACGGCGCCGACCGACCCCGACGAGGGGAAGAGGATCGCGGTCGGGACCCGGGCGCCGAGTGCCTGGGCCGCGGCGGCGCTGTCGGCCGCCTCGACGACCTCGGCACCGGCCTCGCGGAGCGCCGGGGCGATCCGGCTCGGACGGTCCTGGGTCCGGGGCAGCAGGAAGACCCGCCCGCGCAGCGGGCCGCCGCCGAGCAGCGCCGCGCCGCCGACCGCGAGCAGCTCCTCGGCGAGCGCCGTCGCCAGCGCCTCGGCAGCAGCGATCTCGCCGACCCCCACCACGGCGTCCCGCCCGCCGCGCACGACCTCGCTCCCGTCCGCTGCCGCGATTGCGCCGACGACCGCGAGCCGCCCGTCGGCCCAGGTCGCATGGCAGCCGACCGGCGCCTGACAGCCGCCCCGCAGCGTCCGCAGGAAGGCGCGCTCGGCCCGCACCGCGAGCGTCGTCACCGGGTCGCCGACCAGCATCGTCAGCCGGCCCGCGAGCGGGTCGCCGGCGCGCGTCTCCAGCGCCAGTGCGCCCTGGCCGACCGCCGGGGTCAGCACGTCGAGCGGGAACGGGACGGTGTGGGTCGCGCGCGCGCCGAGCCGTTCGAGCCCCGCGAAGGCCAACACGATCGCCTCGTACTGCCCCTCGCGCAGCTTGCGCAGCCGCGTGTCGACGTTGCCGCGCACGTCGTCGTAGACGAGGTCGGGCCGCAGCGCGCGCAGCTGCGCGCGCCGGCGCGGCGACGAGGTCCCGACTCGCGCACCGGCCGGCAGCGCGTCGAAGCTCGCGTAGCGCTCGCTGCAGAACGCGTCGCGCGCGTCGGCGCGCGCGGTGACCGCGGCCAGCGCCATGTCGTCGGCGACCGTGCTCGGCAAGTCTTTGCACGAGTGGACCGCGTAGTCGGCCCGCCGCTCGCGCAGCGCGTGCTCCAGCTCCTTGACGAAGACGTTGTCGGTCCCGATCGCCGCGATCGAGCGGTCCTGAACGGCGTCGCCGCGCGTCGTGACCTCGAGGATCGTCGACGGCACGCCGGCCTGCGCGAGCGCCGCCATCACCGTGCGCGCCTGTGTCAGCGCGAGCGTGCTCGCCCGCGACGCGCAGACCAGCGGCGCGACTTGCACGGGGACGACGCCGGCGAGGGTCTCGGCGGCGCGCTCGACCTCGTGCTCGACCGCGCCGGGCAGCATCGCGGCCAGCTCGTCGACGTCGCGCTCCGCGAAGTGCTGCATCACCGCGGCGCGGCGCTCCGCCGGGACGACCGCGCGAACCCGCTCGCGCAGCGCGCCGAGCGTGCGCGCCGCCCGCGCGTAGCGTGCGTCGAACTGCAGCGCCAGCTCGTCGCGGATGCGCCGCGTGAACGACGGCGAGAGCCCGCCCGAGTCGACCGTGACCGTGAGCGGTCCCGCACGGTGGACGGCCGGCGTCGCGAAGTCGCCGCGCGCAGCGTCGGAGGCGTCGTTGACGAGGACGCCGGCCGCGCGCGCGCCGGCGCTGACCGCGGCGTTCGTCGCGTCGTCGTCGGTCGCCGCGAAGGCGAGGAACGCGCCGGCCACGTCGCCCGGCACGAAGCCGCGCGGCTCCCACCCGATCGCACCCGCCTCGGCGAGCGCCGCCAGCGGCGGCGTGAGCGCCGGGCTGACGACGACGACCTCGGCCTGTGCGGCAAGGAGACCGCGGACCTTGCGTTCGGCGACCACGCCGCCGCCGATGACGAGGGCGCGGCGACCGCGCACCGAGAGGGCGACGGGATACACAAGCCCTATCTTCCAGCAGATGCGATCCGTCCCCGCGCGCGCGGCTCTCCTCGGCGCCCTCTTCGCTGCGCTCGTTACCCTGCCGGGGCTCGCGATCGGGACGCTGTGGGACAACAGCGAGACGGCCTACGGCGAAGTCGCTCGCGAGATTCTGCTGACGCACGACTGGGTCGTCATGCACCTGAACGGGCAGCCGTGGTTCGTGCAGCCGCCACTGTACTTCTGGATCGCGGCCGGCTTCGCGAAGCTGTTCGGCACCGGCGCGTTCGCGTTGCGTTTGCCGTCGGCGCTGGCGACGATCGCGATGGGCGGCGCGGTCGGCTACGCGACGGCGCGCATCGCCGGCGAGCGCGCCGGGATGGTCGCGGCGATCGTGCTCTCGACGAGCCTCATGCAGGCGATCGTTGGGCGCCTCGCGATCATGGACGCGCTACTCGACTTCGCGGTCGCCGCGGCGGTGCTGTGGTGGTATCGCGCGTTCGAGCCGTCGGGAAGCCCGCGCCGGCGCGACACCGCGTTCGTCTGCGGCGCGCTCGCGCTCGCGATCGGAACGCTCGCGAAGGGACCGGTCGCGCCGGTGATCACGGTGCTCGTCGTCGGCGTATGGCTGCTATGGGAGCGCCGCTCCGGCCGGCTGGCGGCGCCGCGCCGGCGCGCAATCGCGCTCGCGCTCGTCGCGTACCTCGCGGTGACCCTGCCGTGGTTCGTCGCGCTCGCCGTGCGCGTCGGCCCGCGCGCGCTCGCCGAGCTGATCGGACACTACACCTTCGGCCGCTACACCGGCGTGATCGAGAACCAGACCGGACCGTTCTGGTACTACCTGCCGGTGCTGATCCTCGGCTTCTTCCCCTGGATCGCGTTCGTGCCGGCCGCCGCCGCGG
>JAFAMK010000043.1 GCA_019233415.1 Vulcanimicrobiota bacterium | reverse complement strand
CGCCAGCACCTCGACCAGCGCGGCGAGGAGGGCGACGACGCGGTGGCGGGCGGCGCGGAACAGGAACGCCGAGGCGAGCAGGGCGACCAGCGCGCTCAGGACGGTCACGGCGAGCCGGTCGGGGTCGACGCTCGCGCCCTCGGCGAGGAAGAGCAGCCCGGCGACCATGGCCTGGACAGCCAGCCCGAAGGCGGCGATCCAGGTCGTCGGCGGCCCGAGCGAGGCCCGCACGAGGGCGAGCCGGCGCCGGCGCTCGCGGGCGGTGCCGACGAGCCCCAGCGGGCCCGCAACGGCGGCCAACAGGGCCAGCGCCGCCACCAGCTCGATGATGTGCGGCCCGGAGTACGCCAAGGAGCCGGCGCCGACCGCGTGGACGGCGCCGTGCACGAGGACGGCGCAAGCGAGGGTGAGCGCGGCCCAGAGGCCGAGCGCCGCCGGCTGGCGGGGACGCATGTCCGAATTGTTCCGGACGTGCAGAAGTGTCCCTCTCAGGCAATTCTCGGGTCCAGTTCCCGCCACCGTCGGCGGTCCGAGGGAATCCTAGGGAAGACCTAGCCGCGGCGACCCGACCGCGCAGACGAGCACTGGGTCGATGCGACAGGTGCCGGCTGAAGCCCGGTCCGAAGCATCGACCCCCCACCCACCCAGCGCCCGCCGAGAGAGCCATGTACAGCCCGCGTCCCGCCGCCTTCGAGTCCGCCGACACCGTCAACCGGGTCGTCGCGCTGCTGGTCCGTTTTCCCGAGCTGCACAGCGTGCGCTCGAATCCGGCCGACGCGACGCTGACGCTGTCGTTCGCGGTGCGCGAGCGGCTCGACCGCGTGCGGACGCGCGCGCTCTCCGACCGCGTGGGCGATCACGTGCGCGCTTTCCTCGACCTGCGCGGCGAGGAAGCCGCGAAGATCGCGGTCACCTGCGACCGCGACGCGGCGGTGACGTTCGTCCACGTCACGCGCGACGCCGCCTCGTTCGCGCGCGAGGAGCTCGAGCTGCTCGTCGCGCTCTTCGCCGACGAGTACGGCGAGCGGCTGGTGCGCGACGGCGCAAGCCCGATCCCGGTCGACGACGATCCCGCCGCGCGCGACGAACTGGTCGAGGTCGCGCTCGACGCGCTGCGCGACACGACGCAGCGCCAACGGCTCGTCGGGTTCCGGGAAGAACAACGCGTGCTCGTCTACTTCGTGCACGCTCGCAAACGCGCGAAAGCCAGGGCGCGATCGTAACGCCGAACACCGTCACCCTCCTCGTCATCGGCGACGTCATGGGCGCGCCCGGGCGCGAGGTTTTGAAGAAGCACCTCGCGCTGGCGCGCGAGCAGCACCACGTCGACGGCGTGATCGCCAACGGCGAGAACGCCGCCGCCGGTTTCGGCTTGACCGTGCAGACCGCCGAGGAGATGTTCGCGGCGGGCGTCGACTTCATCACGTCCGGCAACCACATCTGGGACAAGCGCGAGTTCCGCGGCGCGCTCGACGAGACCGACCGCATCCTGCGCCCGGCGAACTATCCGCCGAACCTTCCCGGCCGCGGCGCCGGGACGTTCAAGGCCAACGGCGTGACCGTCGGGGTCGTCAACCTGATGGGCCGCGTCTTCATGCCGCCGGTCGACGATCCGTTCCGGGTCGGCCGCTCGCTGGTCGACGACCTGCGCATGCTGACGCCGATCATCGTCGTCGACGTCCACGCCGAGGCGACGTCCGAGAAGATGGCGCTGGGGCGCTTCCTCGACGGATCGGTCTCGCTGGTCTACGGCACCCATACCCACGTCCAGACCTCGGACGAGCAGATCTTCCCTGGCGGCACCGCCTACCTCACCGATGTCGGAATGACCGGGCCGAGCGAGGGGGTGATCGGAATGGAATCGGCCGCCGTCCTGGAGCGGTTCACCTCCGCGGTCTCGGAGCGCTTCGCCGTCCAGAAAACGGGTACACGTCAATTTTGCGCGGCAGTCGCGACGATTGACGTCGCTACCGGACGTGCGCTCGACATCAAACGCACTTTTCTTCGAGGCCTAGCATGATCGAGCCACAGAGGACGCCCGCCTCGGGTGTGCTCAAGGTGTCTGCTCACTCCAACCCCAACTCCGTGGCCGGCGCGCTCGCCGGCGTCCTTCGCGAAAAACCGACGGCCGAGCTCCAAGCGATCGGAGCGGGAGCAACCAATCAGGCGATCAAAGCGATCGCCATCGCCCGTTCCTACTTGCATGCGAGCGAGATCGACCTCGTGTGCGTCCCGGAGTTCACCGACGTGGAGATCGAAGGCAACGTCCGCACCGCGATCCGGCTGCTCGTGGAGCGGCGAGCCCTCGCACCGGCGGCGCAGACCACGTAGGTGACCGTCGACTTCCATTCCCACACGCGCGAGAGCGACGGGACGCTGAGCCCGGCCGAGCTGGTGGGGCGGATGCGCGCGCGCGGCGTCTCGTGGTTCTCGATCACCGACCACGACACGACGCGGGCCTACGACGCGCTCGAGGGGACCGGGCTGCACGTGATCCCGGGGATCGAGATCAACACGACCTGGGAAGGCAGCGACGTCCACATCCTCGGCTACGGGATCGCGACCGGCCCGTCGCCGCTCGCGACGGTGATCGAGCACAACCGCGAGCACCGGCGGCACCGGATCGAAACGATGGTCGCGGGCTTGAACGGCGCCGGCTACCCGCTTGCGATCGAGGCCGTGTACGCCGAGTCGAACGGCGGGCACGCGCTGGGGCGGCCGCACGTCGCGAAGGCGCTCGTCCGCGCCGGGATGGTGCGCGACGTCGAGACCGCGTTCGCGCAGCTGCTCTCGCGCGGAAGGCCGGGCTACGCGCCCTCGCACCACATCACGCCGCACGAGGCGATCGAGGTCGTGCGGCGCAGCGGCGGCGTCGCGGTTCTGGCGCACCCCGGCCGGTTGAAGGATCTCGCGGTGCTCGACGACCTCGCGGCGCGCGGTCTCGCCGGGCTCGAGGTGTTCTATCCGACCCACACGCCGCAGCAGACAGCGTACTTTCGCGAGCGCGCGGCGCAGCTGGGCCTCGTGATGACCGCCGGCTCCGACTTCCACGACGAGCGCTGGAACACGCGCGGCGTCGGGATCGACGTCGACGAGGCCGACGTGCGGCCGTTCCTCGACCTGGTCGCGGAGCGCGCCTACTTCGGCGCGTAGAGCCCGCGCCGGACCGACTCGACCGCCAGCTCCTCGCGGCTCGACACCTCGAAGACCTCGAACAGCCGCGCGATGAGGTTGCGGATCGTGTGCAGCGAGCGCCGGCGCGAGCGCGCGATCTCCGGGTTCGACTTCCCCTGACAGATCAGCGTCAGGACCTCGCGCTGCACCGCGGTCAGCTTGATCGCCTGAACCTGGACGCGCTCGGCTTCGCGGCGCAGCCACGCGTGCGGGGCGAGGTGGCGCGTCTCCGCATGCGCGTACGCTTCGGCGTTCGCATCGGGCCGCAAACGGGTCAGGCGCAAAGCGGCCATGACGGCGCGGCGCTTGTAGCCGATCCCGGCGTACAGGTCGAACGCCTCGCGATAGCGCCGCGCGGCACCGCGCCGGTCGGCTTCGGCCTCGAGGATCGCCGCTTCGACGAAACGCCGGTAGGCCTCGGTGACGGGCGCGTGCGTCATTCCGAGCGTCGGCGGGGTGCGGCGCAGCGTCGTGAAAGAGTCGAACGCGACCCGCGCCTCCTCGACGCGTGACAGCGCGGCCAATTCTTCGGCGACGATCAGCGCGACGATCGCGTCGTCGCCGGTCGGCCGAACCTGCGATGCGGAGTAGAACTCGATCGCGGATTCCGCATGGTCGC
>JAFAMK010000018.1 GCA_019233415.1 Vulcanimicrobiota bacterium | reverse complement strand
AGCGTCACGAGCGGTATCGCAACGGCCCGGGGCCAGTGCTGCACGCGCGTGATGACGACGAAGTACGCGAGCGACGTGCAGAGCATCGTGAACGCGACGGCGAGCCCGTAGGCCGCCGCAAGCCGGTCGCTCGAACGGAACGCGACGACCAGGATCGCGCAGCCCAGCCCCAGTATGCGATTCACCGACGGCACGTAGACCTGGCCTTTGTAGCGCGACGAGGTATGGCGAACGAGAACGCGCGGGGCAAGGTTGAGCGCGATCGCCTGTTCGACCAACGTGAACGTCCCGGAGATGAGCGCCTGCGAAGCGATCACGGTCGCGGCGGTCGCGAGCACGACCATCGGAAACAGCGTCCAACCGGGCGTGAGCGCGTAGAACGGATTCTCCACCATCGCGGGGTTCGCGATCAGGACCCCGCCTTGTCCGAAATAGTTGAGCAGCAGCGCCGGGAAGATCAAAACGAACCACGCCGACGCGATCGGCCGGTAGCCGAAGTGCGAAAGGTCGGCATACAGCGCTTCGACGCCGGTAACGGCGAGCACGACGCCGCCGAGCACGAGAAAGCCGCCCATGCCGTGCCGCGTCGCAAAGCCGAGCGCGTAGAGCGGGTCCAGCGCGCGCAGCACGACCGGATGCTGCACGACCGCGACCGCTCCCGCGAGCGCGATCGCGACGAACCACACCGCCATCACCGGCCCGAACAA
The DNA here is from genome assembly GCA_019233415.1 of Vulcanimicrobiota bacterium. Taxonomy (GTDB): domain Bacteria; phylum Vulcanimicrobiota; class Vulcanimicrobiia; order Vulcanimicrobiales; family Vulcanimicrobiaceae; genus Vulcanimicrobium. Next base: position 2,403 of record JAFAMK010000018.1, on the reverse strand, counting down.
ACCGCCGACCTTCTGCGTACCGCGCGACTGCAGCATGAACAGCGCGCCGAGAACGACCAGCGAGATCGGGACGACGAACGGTTGAAACGCCGACGAGATCACGTCGAGCCCTTCGACCGCCGAGATCACCGAGATCGCCGGCGTGATCATCCCGTCCCCGATCAGCATCGAGCCGCCGATCACGACGATCACCGTCAATCCTGAGACGCCGATGACGTTCGTCAACCCGCCGATGCGCTGCGGCGCCGACGCAAGCGCGAGCAGCGCGAGGATCCCGCCTTCGCCGTCGTGGTTGACGCGCATGATGAAGCCGACGTACTTCACGCACACGACGAGGATCAGCGCCCATACCAGCAGCGAGCAAATCCCCAAGACGTCGGGAAGATCGACCTTCGCGCCGGCGAGCTGCAAGCACGTCTTGAACGTGTAGAGCGGGCTCGTGCCGATGTCGCCGAACACCACGCCCATCGCGGCGACGACCAGGCCGAGCGTAAGCGGGTGGCGCTCCTCCCTCACGGCGTGCTTGTCCCCCAGGTTCGCAGCCGTTTCCCGCTTGGGCGGCGAATCCGGGCGCCGATGCCCCCGATCATCGAAACGCGCGACCTGCGGAAGGTCTTTCGCACGCTGGTCCGCCGGCCGGGCGTCGCAGGGACGCTGCGCACGCTCTTCTCCCGCACGTACGAGGACAAGGTCGCGGTGCAGGGCGTCACGATGAGCATGGATGCGGGCGAGCTGGTCGGCTACATCGGCCCCAACGGCGCCGGGAAGTCGACGACCATCAAGATGCTCACCGGGATCCTCGTCCCCTCGTCGGGCTCGGTACGCGTCGCCGGACTCGTGCCGTACGAGCGGCGCCGGGAGAACGCGCGCAACATCGGGGTCGTCTTCGGGCAGCGCTCGCAGCTCTATTGGGATCTTCCGCTCGTCGAGTCGTTCGAGCTGCTGCGCGCGATCTACGGGGTGCCGGAGGCACGTTATCGCGAGAACCTGGCGCACTTCACGCAGCTGCTCGACATGGAACCGTTCTTGCGCACGCCGGTGCGCCAGCTCTCGCTCGGGCAGCGGATGCGCGGCGACTTCGCGGCGGCGATGCTGCACGATCCGCCGGTCGTGTTCCTCGACGAGCCGACGATCGGGTTGGACGTCGTCGCGAAAGAGGCGATTCGCGAGTTCATCGCGGGCGTCAACCGCGAACGCGGAACCACCTTCATCCTCACCACGCACGATCTCGCCGACGTCGAGCGGCTGTGCCGCCGGATCGTGCTGATCGACCGCGGCACGCTCGTCTACGACGGCGACATCGACGCGCTGCGCGACCGCTACGGGACGCACCGGACGCTCGTGGTGACCTTCTGCGAGCCGACGCCGGAGGTGGCCATCGAAGGCGCCGAGCTCGAATCGCGCGAGGGCGACCTCGTCGCGCGGCTGCGCTTCGACCGGCGCGCCGTCTCGGCCGAAGCGTTGATCCGGCGCGTCGCCGACCGTTACTGCGTGAGCGACCTTTCGCTCGAAGAGCCGGACCTCGAGTCGATCATCCGCCGGATCTACATCGAGGGCTACTCGGAAGCGCCGGCTACGGCACCCGCGTAATCAGTTGCGCGTGCGCGTTGACGCCCGGCACCCCCATCGACGACTGATGGTCTTTTTGGTCGCTATGAAAGATCACGACGAGCTGCGCGCCGGTCGGGATCGCGGCCGGCGAGTCGACGTCGAAGACCGCGCCGCCGTCGGGAGAGGCGATAAAGTTCGCCGCCGCCCCGCTGATGTCGACCGGCATGAGCACCGCGCCGGTCCGTCCCGCAAGGCCGCGCAGGAACAGACTGTAATGCCCGAGCGGGATCAAGTTGGTGAAGCTCGCGTGGACGCGCGTCCCGCCGTTCCCGTCGTCGGTGGTCGTGACGGTCCCGGTCGCCGCGCTCCAGCCTTGCAGCGTCACGTTGAGCGCGACGTTCTTCGCGCTGTAGAGCTGAACGAGCGGCGAGTCGTTCGCGTTCACGGGACGCAGCCCGGCGTCGTGCGGCTCGGCACCGCTCGCGGCGGGCGCGCTCGCGTCGTGGACGTAGACCTGTTGGGTTTGCGCGGTCGTCTGCGGGGTGACCGGTTGAAACTGCGCGGTCCCCATCGCCAAAAGCACGGCTGCTAGCATGTCTCTAGTACGTAGCGCGCGGGCGCCGCGTTCCCTCTCCGAGGCGCTCGCACCGTATGTGGCCTTCGCCGCCAAGGCGTTCTCGCGCGAAGCGACCTACCGGATGGAGGTCTTCACCAACGTCGGCTCGCTGTTCGTGCGGCTGTACCTGATGAAGGCGGTGTGGACGGCGCTGTACCAGCAGAACGCGGCGCCGGCCGGGGTTCCGCTTCACGCGGTCTTGACGTACACGTGCGTGGCGCTGTTGATGTCGTTGA
>JAFAMK010000333.1 GCA_019233415.1 Vulcanimicrobiota bacterium | reverse complement strand
GCGGCCCGCAACACGGCTGCACAAAGGCGCAGAGCACCGTATCGAAACTGCAAGTGGGTTCAACCCTTCCCGCGGGCCCGGGCGCGGCTTGCACCGCGAGCCCATCATAGGGGCTGCACGGTCGCGCGTCAACACAGTGCTCCGAGGTATCGCGCTAAGGTGGGGCCGGCGAAAGCTAGAAGGGTACTCGCCTAGTCGCAGCCGAGCAGGTCGTAAACGTGGTCTATGACTTCGTAGACGGCATTCGTATAGTCGCGCATCTGAGCATAGCCAAGGCTTACATCGTCGCCATGCGCGATCCGATTGCGGAGGCTCTTGACCGAATTCAACGCCTCCTCTCGTCGAACGTCCAGAAAAGTGCGCAGATCATTTTCCCATGTTTCGTCGAAATCGCTCAGGAGAGCGATAAGCCTTTCTGCACCGTAATTCACACTTCTTCGCGTGCGCTTGTCGACGAAGCGCACAAACTCTGGGCTTGACTTTCGCGTCGCATAGTTGTTTATCGCATCTTTCACGGATCGCTCGATGAAGCCGGAGAGCAAGACACAGAGGTAGCGCGTAAGTAATGACTTGGTTTCAGCGATGCTCGACAGCGGTTCCGCAGCGTTGAAGACGCTTTCGAGACGTAGGCGCCTTCGATGAAGCTCTAGTCGCGCACGTCGCATCGCTGAAGCTATGCTGCCGCGAAAGCATTTGTCGCGAGCCGAATGCGTTCCTTAACACTTTCCGGGTCGGACGTGGCCCTTTGGTAGGCGGCTACGAAAGCAGCGTCTTTTACTAGCGCTTCATATGCGAGCTTCAGGGAACCATCGCTAAGTTCGTCTCGTTGTTGAAGCCGTATAGCGACACCGACCATTACCGAATCGAATACGGCAGCGTTGAAGGCTTTCGCGGGCCGGAAGGCACGAGTGCCGAGCGCTGACTCGATCGTCGAAATGGTCGCCTCAAACTCGCGCCTAAAGTTATTTCGCCGTTCCTCGGAAAGGTCTCGATTTGCCTTCATGAAGCGATTTAAGAACGACTTCATGGGCTTTTCGTACGAATCGTTCTTGTAGCGAAGAGCAAAGAAGCGAAGGATCATCTCGACGTCTTTCAGGCGTGCACTCTCCTTCTCGCCGTAGATTGCCCGCCACTTTTCATTCTCGTTCAATTCAGATAGGAGCTTGCTGAACGCACCAGTGAAGATCGACGCTCTGATCTCCTGAGGATATAGTCGTCGACCACCGTTGTTTAGTCTCTCGAATATGCTGTAGATGCCACTGTCATCGTCTGTCGGCTCGTTCTGCTGAACAATCGTGGCATGAATAACGGAATTGTCGAGGTTTCGGCGGTCAGCCGCGTCTAGCTCGCTATAGCGCTTCCCATTGAATGCCAGGTCAACGTCTTGGAGCTTGAAATGCTTGTCGCGGAGATCATCGTTGTAGTAAGAAAGCAAGCTCTTGAGGCGCTGTTGACCATCAACGACGAGCAAGCGAGAATTTTCGTCTTTCGAGAGAAAGATTCCAGGTACGGGCAATCCCAGGAGCAGCGACTCTATGAACCGTGACGCGTCGCGCGTGCTCCAAACGAAGTTCCGTTGAAATGGCGGTATGTAGACGTCGCTTTCGCGGAGTCTCTTGACGAGCCCATCGACGATGAAGTCGGCACCGAAACTCGTGATGTCGTACCGGACCGGAACCTGCTCGTCCGGCTCGCCTTCTTCGGCCTCGTCGAGCACGCCGTCATCGGCTTCGGTCACGGCATAATCTTGGAGCGCATCATCTGGTGTAGTGCTCACAGTGCTCCCTTTTTAGTCATAGCCGGAACGCTTCCATCCCGCCGGGGTCGGGGAAGACTTTTCCGGGGTTCATGATGCCGAGCGGGTCGAGCGCGTCTTTGATTTTGCGCATGACGGCGAGGGTGTCGGGGCCGAGGTCTAGCTCCATGAACTGTTTCTTCAGTAGGCCGATGCCGTGCTCGCCGGAGAGCGTGCCGCCCAGTTCGACCGTCGCTTCGAAGATCGCGCGCGCGGCGACGGCGACGCGCGCCATTTCCTCGGCGTTCGTCTTGTCGCACAGGATGTTCGGGTGCAAGTTGCCGTCGCCGATGTGGCCGAACAGCGGAATCTCTAGCGCGTGCTCCGCCGCGATCGCGCGGACGCGGCGGACGAGTTCGGCGATCGCGCGCGGCGGGATGCAGACGTCCTCGCCGAGCTTGTTCGGGCGGCGGCGCGCGAGCGCGGGTGAGATCGAGCGCCGTGCGGTCCACAGCCGTTCCGACTCCGCCGCGTCGTGCGCGACACGGACCTCGCGCGTGCCGTGTTCGCGCGCGAGGCGTTCGATCGTCGCGAGCTCGTCGGCCAGCACGCCAGCGTAGTTGCCGTCGACGCCGAAGATCAGGATCGCGTCGGCGTCGAGCGGGAGCCCGATCGGGCTGTTCTCTTCGATGCAGCGCATCGTCAGGTTGTCGACCAGCTCGATCGCCGACGGCAGGACGCCGCTGGCCATTACCGCCGTCACCGCGTGCGCGGCGTCGTCGATGCGGTCGAACACGGCCATCGCAGCGCGCGCGTGCTTCGGCTTCGCGAGCAGTTTCAGCGTGATCTCGGTGATCGTGCCGAGCGTGCCTTCGGCGCCGGTGAACAGCCGCCGCAAGTCGTAGCCCGTCACGTTCTTCACCGTGCGGCCGCCGGTGCGGATCACCGTGCCGTCGGGGAGCACCACCTGCAGCGCCAGCACGTAGTCGCCGGTCACGCCGTACTTCAGACAGCGCGCACCGCCGGCGTTTTCGGCGACGTTCCCGCCGATCGCGCTCTGCTTGAGGCTGGACGGGTCGGGCGGGTAGAACAGCCCGCGCTTCTCGACCTCCGCCTGCAGGTGCGCATTGATGACGCCGGCCTGCACGACCGCTACACGGTCGATTTCGTCGATCTCGAGGATGCGGTCCATCCGCGCGACGCCTAGGACGATGCTGCCGGCGAGCGGGACGGCGCCGCCCGAGAGCCCGCTCCCCATCGCGCGCGGGGTGATCGGGATCCGGCGCGCGGTCGCGATGCGGTGCACCGCGCTGACCTGCTCGACCGTTTCGGGCAGAACGACCAGAGGCGGCGTGCGCTCGTAGAAGGTCCCGTCGAACCCGTAGGCGATCAGGTCGACCGGCTCGGTCAGGACGCCGCCCGGGACCGCCGCGCGGAGCGCCTCGACCAGGCCGGGCGCGGAGTCGATCATCGGCTCGCGCTTCGCAGCGCCCGACGAGGGTCCTCGCGCCGCGCGCCCGCACCGGGTACACTGTCAGGTATGGCCGACGTCATCACGTCCGAGTACCGCCTTGCGACCGAGCCGGGGCTGAAGCGCTTCGTCGCGGCCGTCCTGGAGGCGGTCGGCGTCACCCCGGACGACGCGGCGATCGTCGCCGACGTCCTCGTCGCCGCCGACCTGCGCGGGATCGAGTCGCACGGCGTGGCGCGGCTGGAGCCGTACTACGTCGGCCGCATCCGCGCCGGCGTGCTTGCGGCGCAGCCCGTCGTCACGACGGTCCACGAGACGCCGACCTCGCTGCTCGTCGACGCGGGAAACGGCCTCGGCCACCCGACCGCCGCGCGAACGATGGCGCGCGTCCTCGACAAGGCGGCGCAGATGGGCGCGGCGTTCGGCGCGGTGCGGAACGCGAACCACTACGGCATCGCCGGCTACTACGCGATGATGGCGCTCGACCGCGACATGATCGGAATCGCCTCGACGAACAGCGTGCGCTACGCCGCGCCGACGTTCGGCCGCGAGATTCTGCTCGGCACGAACCCGCTCGCGTTCGCGATTCCGGCGCAGCACGAGCCGGCGTTCGTCCTCGACTTCGCGACGACGACCGTCCCGAGAGGCAAGCTCGACGTCTACGCGCGCAAGGAGAAGCCGCTGAACCCCGGCTGGGCGATCGACGCAAACGGGCACGAGACGCTCGACCCGCGGGTCGCGCTGAACGGCGCCCTGCTCCCGCTCGGGGGCTATGGCACCGACAACGGCGGCCACAAAGGGTACGGCCTGGGCTTGCTGGTCGACATCCTGTGCGGCGTGCTCGCGGGCGGCGCGTTCGGCAAGGACCTCGCAGGGCCGGGCGACGGCCCGCTTCCCGGAACAATCTCACACTTCTTTGCGGCATTCAAGATCGCCGGGTTCCGCGACCCCGAGCAATTCAAGGCCGACATGGACAAGGAGCTGCGCGCGTTCAAAGACTCCGCGAAAGCGCCCGGCCACGACCGCATCTACGTCGCAGGCGAGATCGAGTTCGAGAAGACCGCGTACCACCGCGCGCACGGCATCCCCGTGCACGTGAAAGTATGGGACGGGCTGCGCAAACTCGCCGGCGAGCTCGAAATCCCGTTCGATTTCGAACGAAGCCTTTAATTCGCGGCTTTCAATTCGACGATGCCCGCGCAACGCAGGCCGTTGCACGCGGCGGGGATGAAGTGTGCGGCGAGGATGCGCGTGCGCAGCTCGTCGCGCAGCGCCGGGTCGGCCGGTGCGCGGATGAAGTCGACCGCGACCGCGTGACCGCTCTCGTCGACCGTGATCCGCACGTCGAACGCGCCGACGCCGGCGATCAGCCCGCCGCGGAGCGCCGGTTCGATCGAGGCCGGGTAGGTCTCGCCGAAGTTGCCGATCCCGTCGTCGCGCGCCGCAACGACCGGGCTCGGCGCGGGCGAGGCCGTCGGCTGCGGGGTCGGCGTCGGCGGCACGAGGCTTCCGTCGGCCGGCTTCGTGGCGGCGAGCGCCAGCTGCGGGGGCGTCGCGACGACCTTCGCCAGGCGCGGCGGCGCATGTGGGCGCACCGGTGCGATCACCGCCGCCCGGTGCTCGGTGGCGACGACGAGCTTGCGCTTCGCGTGCTCGACCGCGACGGCGGCATGGATCACCGGAACGAGCGCGGGCCGTAGAGCGACTGCCGCTGTGACGGCCTGCCGGGGCCTCGTCACGCGCGGCGGCGGGCGGTGCTCGATCCGGATCACGCTCGCCAGAAGCGCGCGCTCGTCCGGATCATCCTGTGGAAGCGCGTGCTCGGGGACCAGCGCCAGGGCGACGAGCGCGCACAGGTGGATGGCGATCGACGAGGCGGTCGCAATGTGGTCGCGGCGGGGGCTGTGGTCGGCCTGCACCATCGCTGGGAAGATCGTGAGACTCCGACGCGGCCGGGCGCGCAACCTTTTTGCGTCCGTCGGGCTCTCGTAAAGGCGATGGGTCGCGAAACCGACATGGTGCTGTACCAGGCCGAGTGGTGTCCGTACTGCGCGCGCGTGCGCAAGAAGATGACGGACCTGCTGCTCGACTACAAGACCGTCAACGTCCCGCACTCGCACGCCGAGCGCGAGATCGTCAAGCTGGTGTCGGGCCAGACGTCGATCCCGGTCCTGGTCGACGGCGACGTCGTCCTCGACGACGACGACGACATCATCCCCTATCTCGAGCGGAAGTACGGCTCCGCCGCGAAGGCGAGCTAGCCGCTACTCCATCGAGACGTGGACGGGTGCCGAGGGGCCTTTGCGGCGCCGCGGCAGCACGAAGACGAGCGGGAGCAGCACGAAGGTCAGCGCGCCGAGCGCCCACTGCGCGTCGGCGTAGGCCATCACGGTCGCTTGCACGGCGATTTGCTGGTAGAGCGTCATCACCGCGCTGGTGACGCTGTGGAGCTGCTGCTGCAGCTGCTGCAACGCAATGTTGCTCGGCGTCGCGTCGGAGGCGAGAACCGTCTGGTGAAACGCCGCGCGCCGCGCAAGGAGCGTGATGAGGCCGGCGGTGCCGAACGAGCCGCCGAGCTGCAGCGAGAGCGCCTGGAACGCCGTCGCCTTCGGGACGGCTTCCGGCGGGATCGCGCTCAGCACGGCGATCGAGATCGGGACGAACAGGAGGCCGAGCCCGACCCCCGCCATGACCGCCGGCCCGACGAGCGAGGCGAAGTCGTTCTGCGACGTCGTCAGGAAGCCGAGCCAGATTTGGCTCACGCCGATCAGCATGAAGCCGGTAACCAGCAGGATGCGCGTGTCGATGCGCCCGCTCCCGGCGACGCGCGCGATGAACGGCGTCAGCAGCGCGATGAACGCAGCCCGTACGAAGATCAGCTCGCCCGAGAGCGTCGCGGTAAAGCCGAGCACGCCCTGCACGTATTGCGGCAAGATCACGGTCGCGCCGAACAGGACACAGCCGATCACGAAACCGAGCGCGGATCCGGCCGCGATCGCGCGGTACTTGAACACGCGCAGGTCGACGATCGGGCGCTTCGTGCCCCAGAGTTCCCACACGATGAACGCGACGATCCCGAGCACCGACGTGAAGCCGAGCGCGCGGATGAGCGGGTCGCTGAACCAGTCGTTGCGCTGGCCTTCGTCGAGGATGTACTGCAGCGAGCCCAGGCCGATCGCGAGCAGCGAGAGCCCCATCGCGTCGACCGGGATCGGCTTCGGATCGGTCGGATTGCGCATCATCGTGAGGATCACGATCGCCGCGAAGATCCCCGGCAGCAGGTTGATGTAGAAGACCCAATTCCACGAGACGTTGTCGGTCAGCCAGCCGCCGATGGTCGGACCGACCGACGGCCCGACGATCGCGCCGAGCGCGAAGACCGCTTGCGACGCCCCGAGGAGATGGCGCGGGAAGGTGTCGCGCAGCGAAGCCTGTCCGGTCGCGACGAGCCCGCCTCCGAACAATCCCTGGATGATGCGGTAGACGATCAGCGAGCCGATCGAGCTGGCGGTCCCGCACAGCATCGAGGCGATCGTGAAGCCGATGATCGCGGTCGCATAGTACTGCCGGCGCCCGAACCGCGCTTGCAGCCACGGCGTCAGCGGGATGACGATGACCGCCGAGATGATGTAGCCCGTGACGACCCAGGCGCCCTGGTCTTGCGAGGCGCCGAGGTTCCCCTGAATCGTCGGAAGCGCGACGTTGACGATCGTCGTGTCGAGCGTCTGCATCAGCGTCGCGGCCATGATCCCGATCGTGATCAGAATCAGCCGCGAGCCGCTCTCACTGACGTCCTTCGCCGCGCCGAACTGTGCTGCCATCTGTCTCCTAGCTTACCGACGATCCTCGCACGGGAATCGTGACACCGCACCGACCGAGGTCGGTTTCGGCACTTGCACTCCATCCGCCCCGATGCCGCTCGTCACCCTGAGCTTGTCGAAGGGCCTTCGTCGCAATGGCACTTCGACAAACGAGGGCCCTTCGACACGCTCAGGGTGACGGGGACTAGGCGAGCGTGAACGCCACCACAGCCCCAACGAGGGTGGCAAGCAGGTTGACCACGTCATTCGAGACCCCACGCACCCCGCGAACAAGCCGAGTCGGCGCCCCGCAGGCGTGCGGGTCCGTCTCGCAGTCCCGCCCGCAAGCGTCGCAGTGCCGAAGCTCCTGCACCGTCGCCCCGAGCACCGAGTCGGCGAGCGCGCCTAGGAACCCACCGAGCGGGATGGCGAGAGCAAGGCGCAGCCACAGCCCGCTATCGACCGGATCGAGGCTGACCGGCGGATAGTCTGTCCACGAGGACACGGGGAACGTCAGAGGCCAGGTTATCGGCCCGAATGCGCGCAGCGCGACGGTCCCGATCCACAGCGCGCCGACAATTTCTGCGAGCGTCCCGACCGCAGTCACGCCGCCGGACAATCCGGTCGGAAGCCGCCGAAAGGTCAGAATCGACCGCGGAGCTTGCCTCACCAGCGTCCCGATCTCGGTTCCCCACGTGTCCGCAGTCGCCGCGGCGTACGCGCCAGCGAACGCGACCGCCCAGTGCGGATCGCGCGCCAGCGCCCACACCACCGCACACGCCGTCGCCACACCGCCGTTCGCCGCGACCTGCCACGCATCGCGCGGCCCGCTCTTCCCAACGTCGACCAACCCGCGCTTGCGCGCCTTCCCAACCCGCGACAACATCACGGACGGGATGAAAAATGCGAGCAGTACCAGTGTGAATGGGATCATCCCCGCACCATACGTCAGCGTTCCGACGACAAACGCCGCAATGGCCCCACCGCGCGTAAGCGCATGCGCCCGCCATGCGATCAGCGCGATCGCGCCGGCGACGATCGCTCCGACGATGACGTCGCTCAGATGCACTCAGGCCGTCGTCGTCGTCGCGAGCGCGTCCAGCAGCCCGTCCACCGTGAATTCCTCCGCGACTAAGTCGACGCGGATGCCGGCGTCGTGGGCGGTTTGGGCGGTGATCGGGCCGATGGCGGCGACGGTTTTTTCGCGCAGCAGTTCCGCCGCGTTGGGGACGTTGTGGAGGAAGCCGCGGACGGTGCTGGAGCTGGTGAAGGTGATGATGTTGGCGCGCGCGGTCTTTTCGGCGAGGTCGGAGTCATCGACGAAGCGGGTGCGGTAGGCGGCGACG
>JAFAMK010000443.1 GCA_019233415.1 Vulcanimicrobiota bacterium | reverse complement strand
ACCGCCGACTCGGCCGACGTCGCGGCGGCGATCCGTGAAGCGACCGGGCAGCACGCGAACGTGATCCTGCTCGCGTTCGGTGGAACCGCCGACGCCGGTCCCGATCCGTTCGAACGCGACGCGGTGAACGCCGCGCTCGCCGCCGGGATCGTCGTCGTCGCGGCGGCCGGGAACGACGGTGCGAGCGCGATCGACTTTCCCGCCGGCTACGACGGCGTCGTCGCAGTCGGCGCGTCGGCGCTCGACGACAGCGCGTTCCCCGGCAGCACGAGCGGTGCGCGCGAGTACGTCCCGACCTACTCGAACGCGACGCCGTCGCTCGTCGCGCCCGGCGGCGATCCGACGGGGCCCGGCGACACCGACCAAATCCACTGGATCGAGAACGCATACACGACACAGCCCGCGGCCGGAATCGCAGGCTGTGCAGCCGGAACGGCGCCCTCGAGTTGCGGCGCGCTGTTCTCGGGCACGTCGGTCGCCGCCGCGCACGTCGCAGGCGCGGCGGGACTGCTGCTTTCGCAGAACGCGTCGCTGTCGCCGGCGCAGGTGACGAGCATCCTCACCGCGAGCGCGGACGACGTCGGCGACGCACGCGCCGGCCACGGCCGGCTCGACTTGCGGCGCGCGATGGCGCTCGTGATGAACGACAACGCCCCGTTCCCGAAGTACGTGCCGAAGAACGAGCAGTTCGTCGCGTTCTCGTACACGAACGTCGGCGCGAACGCGACGCGCCCGACGATCGCCGACGTCACGTTCCCGCACGGCGTCCCGGTGAACGCAGACGGCACGTTCCGTATCGCCGATCTGCCAGCCGGGACCGGCGCGTACCGCATCGCCGTCTGGTACGACGCGAACGGCGACGGCGTCGTCGACGCCGGCGACTTCTTCGGCGTCACGCCGCTCTGCGCCACGAGCGGCGCGTGCACCGGCGCCCCTTCGATCGCCGTCGCGCCGGTCGGCGCGAACTTCGTCCTGCCGTGAGGTTTTCGATGACCGTCGTGAAGCGCGCCGCCGCCGCCGTCAGCCTCGCCGCCACGTTCGCGGCACTGCTCGTCGTCGCGGGCTGCGGTGGCGGCGGTGGCTCGAGCCCCGCGCCCGGCGGCGGCACCGGCAGCGGACCAACGCCGACTCCGGTCGGCACGTCGACGCCGAGCACCTCGCCGACGACGATCCCGACCACCGCGCCGACGAGTGCACCTACGCTCGGCCCGACCGCAGCGCCGCTCGCGAACGCGTTGATCCTGCCCAGCGGCTTCTACGGCGAGACGATTGCGACGGGACTCAGCGCGCCGCGCCAACTCGTCGCGCTCCCGAACGGCGATCTGCTGGTCGGGACGAACGATCATGGCGGCATCGTCTACATCGTCCCGAACGCCGACGCCGCCGGCGCCGCCGGAACGCCGTCGGTCTTCCTGACGATCCCGTCGCCCGCGCAGCAAGGCACCGCGCAAGGGATCGCGGTCGACGGTGCGCACGCAAACGTGTACGTTGCGACGAACCAAAGCGTGTGGAAGGTGCCGTACCGCAGCGGCGACCGCACCGAACCGACGCCGAGCGTCGAGGTCGCAAAGCTACGGCGCGGAAGCGTCGCGCCGAACAGCGACGGCGACATCCACTACACCAGCTCCGCCGCGGTCGTCGGCACGACGCTGTACGTCGGCGTCGGCTCGTCGTGCAACGCGTGCGTCGAAACGGACCCGACGCGCGGCACGATCCAGCAAGTCGACCTCGGCACGCTGACCCAGACGACGAAAGCCGCGCGCTTCCGCAACGCGCTCGCACTCGCAGTCAATCCCGCGACGAACACGCTGTGGGCCGGCGGCGCCGGTCAGGACGGCCTGCTCCCGATGAGCGGCTCGATCGTGTTGAACGTCAGCGATCCGCGCCAAGGCCATCCGTATGAATTCTTCGACCCGGTCACGCAACACGCGGGCCAACCCGACTACGGCTGGCCCGACTGCGAAGAAAATTCGCACGTCTACAACCCGCTGAACAAGCCGAACGCAAGCTGCAACTCGACGACCGGAGCCGGCACCGTCGTGCAGCCGGCCGTGACGTTCTTCGCATACTCCACCGTCATCGGCGCGACGTTCTACCCGCCGAACCAGAGCGGCAGCTACGCGTTCCCGCTCGCCTACCGCGGCGGCGCGTTCATCTCCATGCACGGCTCATGGCACGAAGACGCGCGCGGCAACCCGCTCTCCGTCCCCGAAATCGCGTACGTCCCGATGACCGGCGACACCCCGACGACACCGGTGAACTGGAACGACCCGACGACGCAGTGGCAGTCGTTCCTCTACGGCTTCCAAGACAATCTCGGCAACCGCATCGGCCGTCCCGTCGGCCTCGCCGTCGGCCCGAACGGCAGCCTCTTCATCGCCGACGACTTCGCCGGCGCAATCTACCGCATCCGCCCCGCCACCGCACCTTCCGCCATCACGCGCCACCCGTTCCGCCGCCGCTGAGCGCGGGACGCCGGGTTTACGGCGGGTTGACGATCTTCACGACCTTACCGATGAGTTTCGCCGATTCGCCGCGGCGTGGACCGGCGGAAAACGTGTGGTACAGCTCGGTGCATCCCCAGAAATGGGAGTCTTCCGAATTCGCCATGTTGTCACCGATCACGAAGTAGCAGCCGCGCGGAAGACGGTCCGGGGCGGTCCAGTGGTCGGCCGGCGGTACGTCGGCAACCTTCGGGTCGAGTGCCTCCCCATCGACGAGGATCCGCTTTCAAACGACCGCGACGTCGTAGTCGGGGCCTACACCGAAGGGCTTCCAGCGCGTACCGTTGACGGCGACGACACCGTGATGGATTGAAAGTCGGTCGCCGGGAAGCGCGATGATGCGCTTGAAGAACGGCGCATTGCTCGCGACTGGTGGCATGAAGACGATGATGTCGCCGCGCTGGGGCTGCGCGGATTCATACGCCGACTCATCGACGAGCATCGTGCCTTTGGCGCGAATCGTTGGCGCCATCGAGTCCACACTCGTGTAGAACGACTTGTACGCATGTCCCGGCTTGACTGCGCCCGAGAACTGGCGCACCAGCTCGACTTTTTCGGCGACCGCGCCGCATCCGGTGAGCGGCAACAGCAAAGCGAGAACGCAGAAAGCAAGCCGGCGGTCCATACGATGCGGCTTCCGTGGACGCACGATGCTCGCCTTCTCGGCTAGGAGGGTCTTTACGGCGTCTGTGCGGCGGCGGTTGCGGCTTGTGCGGCGGAGAGCGGGATGAAGTGCATCGGGTCGTCGGCGACGATGTCTTGGCCCTGGCGGCTAAGGATGAAGCGCACGAACTCGTGCACGATCGGGCCGAGCGTTTTACCGGGCGCGGGTTCGAACAGCAGGTAGATTTGGCGGCTCAGCGGGTAGTCGCGGCGCGCGACCTCGGCCGGCGTGCCGGTGAAGAAAGGGCCGGCGGGCGTCTCCGCGAGCGCGAGCGTCTTGACACCCGGGACGGCGTAGCCGAAGCCGCTGTAGCCGATTCCATTGGCGTCCTCGGAGACGCGGTTGACGATCGCCTGCAGCGCGCTCTCGCCGGGTTTGTCGCGCTGCTCGATCACGTCATCGCGCAGCGTTCCGCCGCGCAGCGCGCGCTGCTGGAGAAAGTTCACGATCCCCGACGGGTTGCCGGTCTCACGCACGCGGACCATGCTGTAGACGTGGACCGGGCGGTCGGCCCACGCGCCGGTGAGCCCGAGCTGTCCCCAGCGGGTAATCGCGGCCGGTGCGCCGCGGCGGCGCTCTTTCGAGAGGATCGCGTCGAGCTGCGTGAGGTCGAGCTGCGCGAGCGGGTTCGCCGCGCTGACGAAGATCGCGATCGCGTGCGTGCTGCTCTTCGTCGCATAGCTGCCGTTCGCGACGGTGACGAGCAGCGGCGCGTGGCCGAACGTCTGCGCGAACGCCGCCCGCTCGGCCGGAAACGGTTCGCGCACAAACGTCACGCAGTCGACGCGGCCGTCGAGCAGCGCGGCGAACCCGTCCGCGGAGAGCTTCGCGTCGCCGCTCACCGTGATCTGCGTGCGCGGGTTGAGCCGCGTGAACGCGCGCGCCCACGACGTGGTGAGTGCCTGCATCGTGTCGCCGCCGGCGCACGTCAGCGTGCCTTGCAGCGACGCGGGCGGCGCATACGCCGGCAGCGACTCGTCGACGTCGGCGAATGCGTCGGCGGAGGCCGTCGCCAGGACGAGCGCGATGGCCGCAGCGGAACGCCGGACGAGCGGGAGCATGGAGAGCGCGGTTTTGCTCGACCGGGCGGCCTCGCCTTCAGGCGGAGGACGCCTGGCTCGGGCGCGGTTCGGTTTGAGAGAGGTCGGTGAGGATCTTGTTCGCGCCGCAGGTCGTGCAGCCGATCGTCACGCTGTCGCCGACGGAGCTGCGCCCGAAGCGGACCCAGTACTGGCCGTAGACCAGCGTCTTCGGCAGCGGGTGGAGGGTGCGGTGGTCGGTCATCCAGTCGCGCGCGACGGCGTACTCGTCGTCGTCCATCATCATCGCCTGTGGAATCTCGACCGACTCGATCCGCAGCGCCTCCTCGTCCTTCGCGCGGCGACGGTCCTCGAGCAGGGCGGCGACGTCGTCCAAGCTCGCGAGCTCTTCCAGGTCGAGGTCGATCGTGTTCGCCTCGAGCGACGTCGGCGGCGCAGCGGCTTCGTTTGGGGGTGCGGCAGCCGCAGTCGGGATAGCAGCGGTCGCGGCAGCCTCGGCCGGGACGGGCACCTGCTCGAGCCGGAGCTTTTCGTCGGCGAGCTTTTCGGCCACCGCGCGGTCCGCGGCCGGGAACGATGAGTCGACGCCCCCCTCGGACAGCGACAGCTTCGCAACCAGCTCGGCGCGGCGCTTCGCGGCTTTGGCGGCTTGCAGCGCCTTGCGATCCTTGGGGATCCACCAGTCCCCCGGGGTCTCCGGCGCGACGACGGCCGGCTTGGTTTCAGCGGGAGCAGGAATGAAGAGCCGGCGGAGCGCGGCGAGCAGAGCCCGGAACATGGCGATTTCTTGTATCGGCCAAAAGAGCGGTCGCCCCACACGGCGCCGAACGACGGCGAACACGCCACCGGCGCCGCGCCCGTTGCGAGGAAGTCTCCCTCTACGGGCGCCCACATGATGAAGCTTGCCTCAGCATGTGGGAGTGCGCCGTGAGGGCGGTAGGTACGCGGTGTGGGCACGCTGGAGCTCGATGCTGTCGGCCTCGAGCTGCGCAGCGATCTTCGGATTCAGCGGCTGGACTCGATCCAGGCGTAAGAGGTCCGCTTTCGTGAATGCCCCCACTCTTGTTTCGGCGAGGTTCCAATGATCGCACCGATGGAAGAAGGCCGCTTGACCGCGGCGCTTTCCATCCGCAGAACGCCATGATGCAACCGCCCAGGATCCCTCGACGTACCCGCCACCAATTTCGACACTTCCCAATCTTGAGTCGTTCGCCACTTCACGCGAAAAGGCGAGGAGTTCGTTGTGCGTTGCGTTGCGCGCGCCAACGGGCAGCGCCGCGACGTACAGCATTGCGATCGCGAGCCCGACTGCAGCCGAGTATCTCAATGATCCGTGCATCGTATCTGGTGAAGCTCCCGCCTCTTGCTGGTATGGTGCGCGGTGTGCTCTCCACATATTCGTGTCTGCCTAGGATACTCCCGGCAGCCCTTGAGCACCGCGCTCAGCTCTGTCGGTTGCCGATTTCGCCAACCGTGCAGCATTGCATCGCCAGGTGCGCACCGCGTGCCCGTTGCAAGGCTGTTGTATGCCAGAGAGGTAAGTGGAGACGTGAATGGACCGGAGATTCGCAGCAATTGAGCCGTACGACAGCGGCATGCTCGATGTTGGGGATGGACATCTGGTTTACTGGGAGTGCTCCGGCAATCCGGATGGTAGACCTGCGCTCTTCCTCCACGGCGGACCAGGTTCGGGTTGCTCCGCAAACCAGCGGCGCTTCTTTGATCCTAGGAAATATCGCATCGTCCTGTTCGATCAACGAGGATGCGGTCGTAGTCGCCCTGTGGCCAGCGCGTCCGACGCTGACCTCAGCTCCAACAACACGGGTCGTCTCATTGCCGACATCGAGCTACTGCGCGAGCGCCTGCGTATTCAGAGCTGGACCGTTGTCGGTGTCTCTTGGGAAGCACACTCGGTCTCGCGTATGCGCAAGCTCACCCGGACCGTATCGATGCACTCATACTCGCTCTCGTGACGACCACATCTCGCCGGGAAGTGCAGTGGCTCACCTACGACGTCGGCCGTATCTTTCCACAAGAATACGATCGTCTAGTCACTGCCGTGCCTAGTGCAATGCGCCACCTGCCGCTGGTGGACGCCTACGCGGCACTCTTGTTCGATCGCGATCCCGACGTGCGCGAGCGTGCAGCATCAGAATGGTGCAGATGGGAAGATGCTCACGTCTCCCTTGCTCCCGACCACACTCCAAATCCGCGTTTCCTGGATCCGGAATTTCGCCTGCAGTTTTCGCGCCTGGTAACCCACTATTGGAAGCATGCTGCCTTCGTCGAGGATGAACAGCTGATTCGACAGGCGCCAGTCCTAAATGGCATTCCGGGAATGCTCATCCACGGTCGCTACGATGTCAGTAGCCCGCTCGAATCCGCGTGGCGGCTATCCCGACGATGGGCCACGAGCGAGCTACATGTACTCGAAGATGCTGGCCATGGCGGTAGCCATTCGTTCGTTGCGGCAATCATCGATGCGCTTACGCATGACTAGCGCTTGAAAACGCCGCTTCACCGCCGCTACGAGCCGTTCGGTCGGCTTGGCAGATTCCAGGTTCAACATAGTCGCAGTGGACGCGCGGCGCGGTCGCGCCGGTGCGCGCCTACCTGCCGCAGCTCATCGAAAGCCTCGCCGCCGGCCACATCGACCCCTCGCCGGTCCTCGACCTCGCGCTCCCGCTCGCGCAGGTCGCCGACGGCTACGCCGCGATGGACGAGCGCCGCGCGATCAAGGTGCTGCTGCGCATCGCCGCGTGACCGCTAGGGCATGCGTAGGACCTGGATGCGCCGGCCTTCCGGCAGCCCGGGAACGTACAGGAGCTGTTCGTGCGCGAGGGCTCGGTGTGCCTGAAGATAGGCCGATACTTCGCGAACGGCGCTCGGCGAGAGCGCGAGCCGCCGCGGCCAGGTGAGCGTCGCGTGCAGGTAGTCGGGGCCACCGTTCACGCGTGGGATCTTCGTCAGCACGACGGTGCGGTTGTCGTAGAGCGGCGCGCCGTCGCGCGCGAGCTTGGGAATTTGGGCGAGCTGGTGCGCGTTGAGGGCGATCCCGTGCACCGCGTTCGCGTCGCTCGCCGCGAGCGCCGATGCGACCGTCGCATCCTGCATTCGCGCTCGTACGACGCGCGCGACTGCGGCGTACTGCGGCCGGGCGGAGACGAACACCCGTTCACCCTGCACCGTCCAGGCCGTCACTGGGGCGCTCGGCGCGAGCGCCGGCGGCGCCGATGATTCGACCGAGTACGGATCGACCAGCGTGATGCCGAAGAGGCCGCCGCGGGGCAGCGCGTAGATGAGGGTGATGGTGCTGGGATGGTCGGCCGGCGAGGAGCCGACGCGCGACAGTCGAGTGCCGCTGGGAAGACCGACCGGCAGCACGACCGGGAAGGTCGCCCGCCGCGTCAGGTCGACCAGATCGGCGTGCGTAGGCCACGTCGTCATCGCGAGTCCGCGTACGTCGACCGACATGCGCCCACCGGAGAACCAGATGCGAATCTGGGACGTGAGCGCAGCGCCTGCGCCCGACGCGAACCCGATCGAGAGCGCAAGGACGACGGTGCAGAGTGCCGCGATCGCCGTGCGTTGACGGCGCCCGTGCCGTGCAGCGCGAGCGAGGATCGGCCGGAGAGGGGGCGGCGGCACGGCGATGGCATCATACGCGCGATGCGCGCGAGCGGCAAAATCAGCTTGCATGTGCGGCGGTCTCCCATGCGGTCGAGGCCAGGTCGAGGTCGTCGGCGAGCATTCCGCGCAGCCGCTGTCGAGCGCGCGCCAACCGCGTCCGAACGGTCACCGGCGAAACCCGCAGAATGCGCGCGATCGCGTCACCGGGCAAGTCGTCGAAGTAGAAGAGGATGACGACGGCACGCAAGTCCGGCGGTAGCAGCGCTAGCGCGCGCCACAGATCGAGCGACGCGTCATCGTCGCCGCCGAGCGGCGGCGACGCCGACGCCGCCGGCGGTGCGGTGCGGTTCCGCCGCGCCATGCGCGTCGCCTCGCGGACGACGATTCGATAGACCCACCCGTCGAACGCCGCGGGCTCGCGAATTCGCCGCAGTGAGCGGTAGACGCACGCACAGGCTTCCTGGGCCGCGTCCTCGGCGAGACGCGGTTCACCGATGATCGCCGCGGCGACGCGGTAGCAATGCGGCCACATCGCCGCGATGAGCGGTTCGACCGCGGTCGCGTTCGACAGCGCGGCGGCGACGACCTCAGGCGGGGCAAAGCGGCCCATGCGGCTCCTTTCGATCCATCTCTTCCCGGAAGAGGCGCCGACCAGCCCACAATGTTCCCGACCCCAAGCAGCCGCAGCCGATCGTGATCTCCCCTAGGGGTGCGTCGGAGCCTGTCAAAATCATGGGCATTGTGAGCAAACCCATTTCCAAGACGCGAATGCACGATTTGATCGCGGCTCTGGATTGGAAAGCCGTACGAGCGGCACTGGCCGACTACCCGGACGCTTTGAAGTATCGCGGCCGGAAGGGCGAAAATCTGCTCCACCTCTGCTGCGGCCGCGATCTCGCCAAGTACGGTCTGCGATCCGCGGATAGCATAAAGACGGCCGCCGTTCTGCTCGACGCCGGCATCGACGTCAACGAAGCGGCCTTCCGCGAGGAAGAATGGAAGGCGACCCCACTTTGGTACGCGATCGCCCACGGCAAGAATCTGCAACTGGCAAAGTATTTGCTTGAGCGCGGCTCGAGCCCGAACTATTGCACCTTCGCCGCCGCGTACAACGACGATGCGCCCGCGGTCCGGCTTCTTTGTAAAGCCGGCGCGGAAGACTTCGACCTGCCCGGACCCGACACGCCGCTGCTGTTCGCCGTCAAGTGGAGCCGTTTCACGGGCGCCAAAGCGCTGCTGGAGTGTGGCGCGAACGCGAACGTCCAGGACGCCAATGGCAAGACGCCACTGCACTACATGCTCAAGAAACGCAGTGACCCAAAGTACCTGCGCATGTTCCTGAAACACGGTGCGCTCCTGACCATACCGGACCGCGACGGCATAACGGTGCAGAACCTGCTCTCTCGCGTTCGCGACCCGCGATACCGGGAGTTGATCGACGTCTAGTTAGCCGCTCCGTCGAGCGTGTTGCGCAGGGGGATAGAGGCGCGTGAAGCGCGTAACCGTCGTGGTAGACCGCGGTCATAAAGGCGAACATCAAAACAAAGGTACTCGCCGACGCTACGTCACCAAGCAACAGCTCTGTGCCGGTCTTCCGGAGGAGGCCTGTGTCGGAATCTGAATCGTCTATGACACCGCAACTCTACGAAGACATCGTCGAGCCCCTCGTCGAGTCTCTTTACGATAAGCTTGGAAGTTGGGAGACGGTCGAAGAGTTCCTCACCCAGCTTCAAAAGATGCCGCATCAGCTCGCGATTCTGCTCGGCGCTTACTGGACGTATGGGGAGGTCGGCAATGGCGGCTTCGTCCAGTACTTTTGGAATAGTTCGGGTATCATAGCGCCCGAGGCAGTACTCGGCTTTCAGGCCCTCGACATGCCGCAGTGCGCAACCATCGTCGAACGGGCGATGAGCCACTTCGGAACGCCCTACCCACGCAACAGAGAGCAGCGTCATGCACTGATCGAAGGAGCAGACGAAGGGTGGGACATGTTCAAGGAGGGTAGGAACATCGCGCTGGACCAGCTCAACGACGACTTCTTTCCCCTGGTCAATGAAGAGAACGGCGGCTTCGAAGCAACGGCAACTCGATATGTGCTGCGCTACCGCGCGGCGCAAAACTAGCCGCTTTGAGATAGCCTCAACGCATCAGGTAACCGTTTTGTCGCTTTGCGACGGTTGTCTGCGAATGGTCCTCCAGTACTCTTCGCGGACGTCGTCGTCAATCGGTGTTGGTCGATAGCCGTAAAGGCCATCCGCACCGTCCGTTCGAGGACCGGAAATCCAGAACAGCGCGCCCGTACCGACCTCGAAGTAGTTCACCTTGAAGCCGTACGTCGTGCGCTGAAATGCACGTCCACCGTAGTACAGCGTGTTGCCCGTCTTCGAGAAGGTTACCCGACCGATTCGTGCAGGCCCGACGAGACCTGCCGATTTGTCTTCGATGTACATGATTCGGCTTCGCGGGGTATGCTTCAGGACAGCAAGCAGTTGCCGGCATGCGACCGACACCTCTTCGCGGTGCTCGTCGCTCTCCCAGTGCGCGATCGTAGCCCGATCTCGCTCCTGCATCTCGTCGCTCCAGAGTTGCTGCTGCTCACGTGTGAGCGGCAGGTGATCGGATTGACAGTCGATCGCATAGAGCGAGGCGAACGGCTCACGCAGCCGGTCATCCGTGTCCGCAAGATCACGGAAACGGCAGATCGCTCGAACGGTCTGGATCACGCCAGCCTTATTCGCCAAGAAGGCCTTCGCCGCGACAATGACTTTGCGACGCTCGGCTCGTCCACGTTGCTCGTCGTTCTCGTCTAGCGCGTT
Source organism: Vulcanimicrobiota bacterium (assembly GCA_019233415.1). Lineage (GTDB taxonomy): Bacteria > Vulcanimicrobiota > Vulcanimicrobiia > Vulcanimicrobiales > Vulcanimicrobiaceae > Vulcanimicrobium. The sequence goes on along the minus strand of JAFAMK010000443.1, from coordinate 14,097 downwards.
CATTCTACCGAGACGCAGAATGCCAAAGACTGCATCATCCGGCTGATTCACGGGCAAGCAAGCTAGTGCCTCGTGTCAGCTCTGTGCCGGACTCCCGGCAGCGGCTTGCGCGGGAATCTGAGTGGGGACGGGAGGCCGGGGCGACCGCGGCGTATCGGCTGCACATGAAGGTCGCTCGGGCCGCTATGCAGTCGGCCGTTTTCGCATTGGTGCTGCTTGCCTCCGTCGCCGCCGTGACGGAGCCGGCAGGCGCTGCGCCCCCGGTCGTGGCGGCGGATTTGACGCGACCGAGCGCGGTCGAACTCACGGGTGCGACGACGTACCTGCTCAACGGAACGAGCGGACTGCGGAACGTCGTCTGCCTCGCGTTCGTGAATCACGGGACAGGCCTCGCGACGAAGGTCGGGTTGAGCCTGGCGATGCTCGACGCGACCGGGACGGTCGTCGGCGTCGACGTGATGTATCCGACCGGAAAATTTCCGGTCGGCGTGCGTTCGGCATTCTCAGGAAGCCGCGACACGATCGACGTGCCGAACGGAAACTGTCACGCGATCAACAGCCTCGGCGCGACGCAGCGTTCGTCGTTTACCTTCCGGCCGAACAAGGATACGCCGCTCGCCGACGTCGCCGCGATCCTCGTGTCCACACGCGAGATCGTCTACCAGGACGGTACCGCATTCCGGACCGACGAAGTACCGAAGACCGGCGATCATCTGGCGCTTCCCGTCGCGCCTGCGTTCACGGCAGCCGTGCCGGACGGCCCACCGGTGGTGAGTTTCGCCACGGTGAACGGCTCGCCGATTGAAGTCACGGACGCTTTCGCGACGGAGACCGTCGTACGGACCGGCGGCGTCTACAACGGCGGAGGACTGCTCGGGGTGATCGCCGCCATGCCGGTCACGACGCGTTCTCGCTCGTACTGCATGACATTCGCGAACCGCGATCCGCGCGACGTCAAATTCGTACGCGTGAACCTCGCGGTCCTCGACCGAACCGGAAAGGTGGTCGGGCTCGAAACGCTCGACTCGAAAGGTCCGTTCGCGCAGGCTACCACCGGCGACTCGGGGATCGCCTGTGAGGGAATCCGCGGCAAGCTCGACGCCGACACGTTCATGTACCAGCCGCATGACGGTGATCCGGTCGCGGTCGGGCGCATCGTGATCACGCCGCTTTCGGTCGATTTTGCCGACGGCACGAGCTGGATCGCGCCTAACCCGCCGGTGCTCGGAGCGCCGCTCGGGTCGCCGTGACGCGACCCTCGGTTCGCGACGTCGGAGTCTTCGTTGCGGATGTGCTCAGGACATATCTGCTGTACGTCGTGATGGTGATCGCCGGAACGTCGCTGCTGATGCTCGCCGCCGACGCGATCGGCTTCCTCAGCTACAGCGATCGCCCCGGCGCCGGGTGGCACGGGCTTCACATCCAGGTGAGTATGGCGGACGCGGAATTCATCTTCAGCTTCGCGCTCTTCGCTGTCGCAATGTCCGTCCTTAGCTGCGCCGTACCCGCCGTCGTGCTCCTCGTCGTGATCTTGCGGCGGCTCTCCATCCGTGGAACGATCATCGCATCCGTCGTCGTACCGTCAGCCGCGATCTCGACGCTCTGGCTCTTTGCGGCGGCCGGGTGGTACGTCGCGATCGGTCAAGCGTTCATGTTCGCCGCGGTCACTTTGAGCGTACCATTCAGCCTGGCCGTCTCGTCACCAAACGGCCTGCGGGTTTGGAAATTTCGCGTCCGAGCCTTTTGAAGGTACCGTAGCCGTGCAATCGCCAAGGCGGGTTCAATGGCGACACTCCTCGAACGATATGATGCCGGTGAACGTCGCGACGTGTGGAATGATCTGCATGCGCTAGGACCGCTCAGCGGCGCGTCGGCCGGCGTCCGCCAGGACGTCGAGGCGGTAGCGAAGCGCACCATGGAGCGTGTCGCGAGCAATCTCGTCGTGATCCATGACCGACTTGTCGCGCTCAGCTTCCGTTTTCAGGACCCGGAGTGTTCGCTCGTACTTGCTAACGGCAGACATCCGGCAGAACTGGATGTCCTGGAGAAATACGTCGGGGCGGTGCCGGCGTCGTTGCGAGCATTGCTCGGCGTGATCGAGGGAGCGAGCTTCCGGGGTTGGTTACCGTCACGCGGCTCTGCCGACTCTTGGTACGACCAATTTCTCGACCCGTTCGAGTTCCTCCCGGACGTTCGCGGCGAAATCGATCGGCTCGAAGACGACGAGGTCGGGCCGAATGATCGAGACTTCCGCCTCACTATTGCTGGCGACTATCTGCACAAGAACGATGTCAGCGGCGGCGCGCCGACCGTCGTGCCGTTGCCTTCCGATGAAGTTGATGCGCGCGTCATCGAGGACGATGGCGTTTGGTTCAAAGCGTATATGGCGAACGTGATCGAGCTCGGCAGCCGCAGCGACGCGCTCGATGCTACACCGCAGCAGGTAGAGCAGCCGATCTGGCTTGTCGACTACCTGCGCATGTATTTCGAAGCCGGCGGATTCCGCCGCGTCGCCGGGACCACGGCCTATCCGGAAGACCTCATGCGCGACCTCGCCGACGGGCTCCTAGAAATCTGACCGTTGGGTTAGCGCTTGAGCACGCCGTAGGGTCCCTTGCCGATAGGCTTCAAGACGACGAAGGGGGCCGCCCCCCACTCCGCAGGAATACGATCGTGTTGGAAGCCGGTGATCGTGGCTGCAAGCTCAACGGGTAGATCGAACATGAAATCGATGCGTTGACCGCCACGACGAGCCGCTCGGTCGGCCTCGAGTCGTCGCCATATCTCGTCATATTGCTTCGGCACTTTTCCCTCGGTGACGATGTCGTCGATGCCTTGGCTGGCGTCGTGGCGAACGCCCCAAACCATTTCCGCATTTCGGCACTCCACCGCGAGGCTGAACATTACGGTCTCGTTCACGTAACAAGCCACGATATCGTGCTCGGCCGAGACGTGCTCTAGGAGTCCCTTGTCGATGAACATCAACGGCTCGTTCGTGTAGACCAGCTCCCACCCACTAGGCAGCGAGATGGCGGAATATGGCGAGTCTGGAATCACTTCGCGTTCCTCGGTTCGCCGCAAACGCAAATAGCCTAGAATCGGATCCGCTGACTTCGCGCGTATTGCAATCCAAGAAATACGATAGCCCACATTGCGCTTTCCGACGGGCGGAGCCCGAAACCTCCGCTTCGACGGGAATGGCCTAGGAGTGGGGCTAGGAGCGCAGCTACCGGGCCTAATACATTGGTGGATTCCAGGGTTGAACATAGTCGCAGTGGAGGCACTCGCCACGTTCGCTGAACTGCGGCTTGAGGTCGGGGACGAGTTGGTAGGAGAGGGTGGGACGGAAACCGGCCATGCGTCGCACGTCGCGGCGCGTCAAGAATGCGTGCGCGCGTCCCGAGCTGCTCCAGTGCTCGACGTGGATATCGATCGAGCTCGGATTCCCCGCAATAAGCGCTCGACGCACCGGCCAGGTCGCTCGCAACTCCCGGAGCAGATTGGATACGGCGATGGCACCGCCGCGGTACTCGTCAATCTGTTGCAGGACTTCTGCGATCACGGTCAAGCCCTCGCGTGGTTGAAAGAGAAACCAGCGGTTGTTCTTCGCGATTGCTTCGGTGGCTCGCGCGTCGAGCGAATGTGCAGTGAAACTCGCATCGGCCATGCCAAGATGTGGGCTCGTCCAGCGAAGGAGGTGGATGAAGTCGTCGTCAGCTAGCGGCCTGGATATGCCGCAGAACGCGCACGATACGCCATTCTCGGTGCCGGCTGGGGCCGCGCACTTGGCATCGAACATGATGGAAGCATCGATCCGGGAGAGCCAATCGATCGTTTCCGGGCTCAATCGAAGCTGCCACCGGCAGACCACGCTGTGATCAACAACAGCGAGTACCACACGGATATCTTCCCGAAGTCCGTGCAGTGCACGGGCGTGAGAGTTCATCCTCTCTCGCAGCGCGGTGATCGCGTCATCGTGGGTACGCGATGCGTCGACCGGCACCGTCAAGAACGCCGCGCTGATGCCGAAGACACGAGGTGTATGCGGGCCGCGTGCCTCTCCGCGTCGTTTCACTTCGTCGACTGCGAAAGGCAGCGCGTCGATGACGGCATCACCTTGCTTCGTTGCTTTACGGGCTAAGATGCAGAGGACTGCATGCCGTTCGGGCTGATTGTGGGCGTCCAAGGGAAGCGCCTTAGGCACTCAAATCGCGCGGGCCTTCACGAGCGCGACGCGCGCAAGGTGACGCCGCTGCGTCGTCGCGTTGGAGCCTCGTCCGATGCGCGGCCGTGCTTCGGCTAGTTACTTCAATGCCTCTTCCTGAATTCCATCAAGGACGAAGTCCATCGGGTCAAGCCAGCCAAATCCCGCGTAAATGTCACGGGAAACGGCGACAGCCAACTCTAGTGGTTTGACCCGAAGATCTTTTGGGTTGAAGGCCGTCTCTATCTCCACCGCTTCGTCAGCGGCTTGATAGAGTTCGTCCATTTGTCTTTCGGTGCCCGCCACAAGCGCATACCGGTTGATATTGGCGAGTCTGAGAGACATCTGCACGGCGCAATCCAGGTGCAGGCGTTCGACAAGAGACTGCAAGTTGAGAAATGCAACCGATACGAGGCGCATCATTCGAACAATGTTTACGCCGCCTGTCGGCTCCGTACTCCCACGCGGCTCGCGGTGCCTGTAGATCCTCGAGGCCTCCGCCAGGGCATGGTTCGAGGCAGCCTCGCGCAGGACGGCGACATATAAGAACTGACCGCTGCGATAAAGCCGAGCGAACTCGCGGAACTCGTGTTCATTTACGACCGCCTCCGCGTGGTCTCTCCGAATGTGCATTCGGTCGCGATCCCGCGATACGAAGGGGTAACGCCAGCCGCCGGCGCGCACGGCGATGCTTTCCAGAATGTCGAAACACTCACGCGCGGAGGTAATGCGGTCGTCCCGATACTCCCACGGACGAATTGCTACGCGCCAGTATGGCAGATTGTCGAGGATGATCGGGATGGTATCGGTCATAGTTCTGCGGCTTTACCGAGTTCGGCGATGTACTGCTCGGCTGCCGTCGGCGCTGCGGGTACCGACGCTCCACCCGTCGCGTTCAGCGTTTCCCTCATCCGGATGAGGTATATAGCACGCTTTTCTGCAGCAAGATCTATGACTTCGTCCAATTCAGCGGCTGTCTGCGGTGTCCGCGTTTCAACGAGGCCCGTTGGTCTAATAAAGATCGTTCCCGCAAACACTCGTTGCTTATCAGGCCACTGGCCGTCACGACGGCAGATTACCGGCGTCCGTTCGAACTCTTGCACGGCGATCACAAGGTACTCTATGTTGTTGTGCTCGACTGTCGCAACCATGGCGCTTACGGCGGGCGATGAGAACCTATTGATCTTTGCAAGGAGATCGTCTGAATCGTATGTGGCGAGATGGTCGGACGAGATTCCCGTACGTGTCAGTCCATCAGTTCCGCTAGGCCCTACGCCGACGATGATGAAACCGCCACCCCGCAGGTTTGACATCGCCATAGCTGTCTTGACGATGTGGGGCTCAAGAACGCCAAACGTTTCAGACTGTTTGTACTCCACGGCGCGCGTCTCGATTAGAGTCGTCAAGACGTTGTTGACGGACTGTGTGACCTCGTGTGACGATGGCAGCCGGGACGGTATCACGCTGGAAGCCCCTATCCGCCTAAATGGCAAGCCCTCGGATCAGCGCAGTTCGCCAATTGTAAGTTGCTTTTGTACGTGGCGCTGCGCTAAAGTACCGTCTTACACCAATTCCGGTGTAAGACGGTACCGTCGCAGTCTACGAGTCTACGAACACCCGCTCGTCGTGCCGCAGCTGTCGCACTTCAGGCACGTGCCGTTGCGCACGAGCGTGAACTGGCCGCACTGTGTGCAGGCGTCGCCGCTGTAGCCCTTTGCGATCGCCTCGCGTGCCTTGGCCGCGACGAGTTGGCCACGCACCGGCCCAGCGGCGGGAGAAGATGCGACGACGCCGACGGGTTCGGGGATGCGGGTGACGACGGCGGTGCCGGTTGGGGACGATGGCGGCGGGGCGATTGCGGTGGGCGAGACGTAGTGGACGTCGCCGAGTTCTTCCGCGACGTAGTCGGGTTCGGGGCCCATCGCGTCGACCGACTGCGACGGCTGCACCTGGGCGAGGTCGTAGCGGCCGAGATAACTCACGGCGAGTTCGCGGAAGATGTAGTCGAGGATCGACGTTGCCATCTTGATGTTCTGATGGCCGACGACCGGACCGTTCGGTTCGAAGCGCGTGAAGGTGAACGCGTCGACGTACTCTTCCAGCGGAACGCCGTGCTGCAGACCCAACGAGACCGCGATCGCGAAGTTGTTCATCAGGCTGCGGAAGGCGGCGCCTTCCTTGTGCATGTCGATGAAGATCTCGCCGAGGCTCTTGTCGTCGTACTCGCCGGTGCGTAGATAGACTTTGTGACCGCCGACGATCGCCTTCTGCGTGTAGCCGCCGCGGCGGTCCGGCATCCGCCGGCGCTTGGCGATGTAGCGGTAGACGAGCCGTTCCGCGATCCGGACGGGTCCTTCGTACGCCGTCGACGACGGCAAGTCGGCTTCGTCGGAGCCACCGACGTCGTAGCTTGCCGCGAGCGGCTGCGAGAGCTTCGAGCCGTCGCGGTAGAGCGCAACCGCCTTGACCATCTTCTCCCAGGAGTAGCGGTAGGCTTCCTTGACGTCGGCAATCGTCGCCGTCTGCGGGAGGTTGATCGTCTTGGAGATCGCGCCCGAGATGAACGGCTGCGCCGCCGCCATCATGTCGACGTGCGCGAGCGGGCGAATGTACCGCGCGCCGTGCTTGCCGCACGGGGTCGCGCAGTCGAAGACGGGGAGATGCTCTTCCTTGAGGAACGGCGCCCCTTCGAGCGTCATCCGGCCACAGATCACGTCAGAGGCTTCCTCGACCTGTGCCTGGGTGAAGCCCAGCGTGTCGCGCAGGATCGAGTGGTTCCAGTCGGCGAGCTGCGCGTCGGTCATCCCGAGCTTCGTGCGGCAGAACTCTTCACCCAGCGTGTGCTGGTTGAAGACGAACCCGATCTCAAATGCGCCCGGCAATTGCGCCTCGACCTTCGCAAGCGTCTCGTCGTCGAAGCCCTTCGCTTTGAGTGTTGCGCGGTTGATGTGCGGCGTGCCTTCGAGTGTGTTCGTCCCCTTGGCGAACGTCTCGATCGCGGCGATCTGCTCCGCGTTGTAGCCAAGGCGGCGCAGCGCCGGCTCGACCGACTGGTTGACGATCTTGAAGTAGCCACCCCCGGCAAGTTTCTTGAACTTCACCAGCGCGAAGTCGGGTTCAATGCCGGTTGTATCGCAGTCCATAGCGAGCCCTATGGTTCCAGTCGGCGCGATGCACACGACTTGGGCGTTGCGGTACCCGGCGACCTCGCCGATCGCGAGTGCGTTGTCCCAGACCGACCGCGCCAGCGCCCAGGTTTCCTGCGTGAAGAGGGTCGGCGCATGCGTCGTCGGCTTGACGGTCAACTCTTCGTATTCGTCGTTCGGCGCAGCGTATGCGGCACGCCGGTGGTTGCGAAGCACGCGTCCCATGTGCTCCGCATTCGCGTCGTAGCGCGAGAACGGCCCGAGTTCACGCGCCATCTCGGCTGACGTCTTGTAGGCGGCACCGGTCATCAACGCCGAGATCGCAGCGCACCAGCCGAAGCCTTCCTCCGAGTCGTACGGCAACCCCATCCGCATCAGCAGCGTCCCGAGGTTCGCATACCCGAGCCCGAGCGTGCGGTAGTCATACGACTTCCGCGCCACTTCCCGGCTCGGGAACTGCGCCATCAGCACGCTGATCTCGAGCGTAAACGTCCAAATCCGGCACGCATCCGCAAACCGCCGCGGATCAAAATGCCCCGCCTGATCCAAGAACTTGACGAGATTCAGCGACGCCAGATTGCACGCCGTATCGTCGAGGAACATGTATTCGGAGCAGTTGTGGACGACGAGACCGTTCGCAATGAAATGCGACGTATCGGGCTCGGTGAGATCGTACACCGCCTCGTCGCCTTCGTAACGGACGAACGCGACCTCGTCGGACAGCCGGTCACGGTAGGTGCCGACCGTTTCGTTCAGCCTCGCGAGCGCCGCCGCTTTCGGCGAGGCGGGATCGAAGCCGATCTCCTCGGCGAAGACGCGGCGCGACGAGCGCGTGATGCGGAGCGAGTGCATCTCGCGAACCGCATATTCGGCCATGCCACCGCGCCCGTCAGGAAGGACGGCGGACGTGACACCGCCGCGACGCTCGCGATAGATCTTCGCTTTGATCCCGAACGACAGAAGGAGGAGCTGGACTTGCTGCAAGAGTTCGAGCGATGTGGAGTCGAGCGAAACATATTGCGTCTTGTCGCCGATGTTGACGACGCAGCCGTCGGCAGTGAACAAACCGCGAAGCATGGCAGCGACCGAACGGCGATCCAGCTCGTGAACTACTGGCCGAAAGCGCTTCTCGTGGCTACCTTGGTCGAGGACGGCAAACTCCTCGAACGTTGCGACGACCGACGCGCTACCGCTCACGATACGAGTCGTCGTCTGCGGTGCATGGACGGTGACCGGACGGGCGGTTCGCCCGTCGCGAGCTCCGCGCTTCACGGCGTTGATCGCTAACGCGGCCCGCTCGACGATCGGCGCCTCTTCGTGCGCCATCGTGATGTAAAGCTGCGCCCCGGCGTCGTGCCGCGTGACGCAACCGTCGCCAACTGCCAGACCGATCGACTCGGCTAGGTCGGCGTCGATCGTGCGGTTGCCGAATCCGGAACCGCCGAGCATGACGCGTTCACCGACGATCAGGTCTTTGACGGCAACATCGCCCCGCTCTTCGGTGAGGACCTTGTGGTCGGCCGTGACGCGCAGCTCGTAGCCGGCGCGCGTACGGAGCGTGTAGACCGGCTTCGTTCCCGTCGGGAAGATACGATTGACGAAGTGCGGCTTTCCATCGGAGCCGATCACGAAGGCGGACTTCCCAACCAGTTCGTCGATGCGATGCAGGCCGTCCGCCGTCGCGACCAGCGTGTCGCCCGTAACGCACGGATTCGATGCGTTAATTCGGCCGTCGCTGGCGGCTGTGTGCCATTCGTTGATCGTCGTGTCGAACTGAACGCCCGGGTCCGCGCACTGCCAGGCGGCGACGGCGATCTTCTCCCAGAGGTCGGCGGCGGAGACGGACTTCGGTTTGGGGTTCCCGTCTTTGCGGCGCGGGATCAGCTCCCAGGTCTGGTTCGCGTCGAGGCGCGCGAAGAAGTCGTTCGGGATGCGGACCGAGTTGTTCGAGTTCTGACCCGAGACCGTGCCGTACGCTTTCGAATCCCAGTTCGTGTCGTACGTCTCGATCTGCAACTCTTTGTAGCCCTGCTTCGCGAAGTCGAGCGCGTACTGGATGTTCGCCTGCGGGATCGCCGCGCCCATCGCAGCGCGAATCGCGGCCTTCAGGCCGGGATTCAGCGCTGGGTCGAGACGCGCCGACTCCGGCAGCGTCGCGTCGTTCGCTGCCTTGATGATCGCGTTGAGGTGCTTCTCCGCCGCGATCGACCCGATGACGAGGTCCGAGACTTTCTGCTCTTCGCTCACCTTCCAGGTGATGAAGTCTTCGATGTCCGGGTGGTCGAGGTCGAGGCAGACCATCTTCGCGGCGCGGCGCGTCGTGCCGCCCGACTTGATCGCGCCGGCGGCGCGGTCGCCGACTTTCAGGAACGACATGAGCCCCGACGACGTCCCGCCGCCGGACAGCTTCTCGCCTTCGCCGCGAATCTTCGAGAAGTTCGAGCCGGTCCCCGAACCGTATTTGAAGATGCGCGCCTCACGGACCCACAGGTCCATGATCCCGCCCTCGTTCACCAAGTCGTCGTTGACCGACTGGATAAAGCAAGCGTGCGGAGCCGGATGCTCGTAGGCGGACGTCGATTGCGCCAGCTGGGCCGTCTTGGGGTCGACGTACCAGTGGCCTTGGGCGGGGCCGGAGATGCCGTACGCCCAGTGCAGGCCGGTGTTGAACCATTGGGGCGAGTTGGGCGCGCCGATCTGCAGCGCGAGCATTGCGCACATCTCGTCGTAGTAGGCGCGCGCTTCGAATTCGCTGTCGAAGTAGCCGTGCTTGAAGCCCCAATAGGTCCAGCAACCGGCGAGGCGGTTGAAGACCTGGCGGGCATCGGTCTCGGCGCCGAAGGTGGCGTCGGAGGCCGGCTCCGAGCGCCACAGCCATTCCGGGATCCCGTCCTCGGGGACGCGGACCGTCTTGTCGGGGACGCCGGCCTTGCGGAAGTACTTCTGGGCCAGGATGTCGGTGGCGACCTGCGACCAACCGGCCGGGATCGCGACGTCCTTGGCTTCGAAGACCACCTTGCCGTCGGGATTGACGATCCGCGAGGTGCGAGGCTCGAACGGGATGCCCGCGTAGGCATCGCCGGGAGCGGAATAGGTGCGCGAGAACTTCATGCCGGCTGCGTCCCCTCGGTCGCGTTGAAAGCGTCGCAGGGACTACGAAACATCGAACGTGCGTTCGGTTTCGTGTTCCCCGCGAGTCTGCCCCTGAGTCGGGTCCGGACACAATCCCTTGTGTCTCTCCCGGCTGGGCTGTACTAGATATTGTACCGCAGACCGAGTCCCTTGTGAACGGGGTGTGGAGCACTCTCTGTTTTCTGGGGACAGAAGCAAGCGGGCGGTGTGGACGCGTTGCGAGCGGGGTGAGCGGGCTGTGGACGGAACCGGGGATAGCGTGGAGAGGTTCCGCGCCGACCAGCACGTCGACACGCTGCCCGAGGTTTCGCTCGACGCGCTAGCGCGCGCCGGCATCCGCGGGATCGTCGTCGACCTCGACAACACGGTCTGCGCGTACCACCGGCCGGAGCTTGCGCCGGGCGTCGCGGAATGGGTCGCCGCGGCGCGCGACCGCGGCTTTGCGCTCGTGCTGGTCTCGAACAACTTCAGCGAGCGCGTCGCGCTGGTCGGCGCGCAGCTCGGCATCCCCGTCGTGCCGAACGCGCTCAAGCCGCTCCCGTTCGCATTCTTGCGCGCCCTCAAGCTGCTGCGCACGCCGCGCCGTGCGACGGTCGTGATCGGCGACCAGCTGTTCACCGACGTGCTCGGCGCGAAGCTCGTCGGCTGCCGCACGATTCTCACGACGCCGCTCGTCGCGCACGACTTCCCGCTCACGCGCGTGCTGCGCTTCCTCGAACGCACGCTTGCGGGCCGGACGTAAGATCGCATGCGACCGAAGGCCGTCGTCTTCGACCTCTATGGGACGCTGCTCGCAATCGACGCGATGCGCGCGCACGTCGCGGCCGCCGGAATCGGCGCGGCCGACGCGTTCGTCGCCGACTGGCGCCGCAAGCAGCTCGAGTACGCGTTCCTCTCCTCACTCGGCGGTGCGTACCGCGACTTCGACGACTTGACCGCGCTCGCGCTCGAATTCACCTGCGCGCAACGTGGCGAGCGGCTCGGCGTCATTCGCCGCGCGGAACTCGTCGACGCGTGGCGCACGATGGACGCCTATCCCGACGTCGCGCCGGCGCTCGGCGCGCTCGCCGCGCGCGGCATCCCGCTCGCCGTGCTGACGAACGGCACGCCGGTCTCCGCGAACGCCGCGCTCGAACGCGCCGGCGTGCGCGCGCTGCTCGCCGGCGTCCTTTCCGTCGAAGCGGTGCGCGCGTACAAACCCGACCCCCGCGTCTACGCGCTCGCGACGACGCGCTTCGCGTGCGCGCCGTTCGAGATCGTGTTCGTCTCGTCGAACGGCTGGGACGCCTGGGGCGCGGCGCATTTCGGCTTCCGCGTCGCGTGGTGCAACCGGGCGTCGAACGCGCCGGAGACGCTCGTCCCCGCGCCGGCCACGATGCTCGCGGGCCTGCACGAGCTGCCCGCGTTCGTCGGCGACTGAGCGGCGGTCGCCGATAGACGCAGGGCGCAGGAGGGTACGCAGATCGCACGAGCGACGACTCCGAGGTACCGAGGATGAGCAGCGAACGCGACGAGCCCGATCGAACGCGGCGGAAATCCGAGACGGTCCGCGGCGAGGAGGACCTGAGCGACACCGACGGTGGGCCGGTCGAGTCGTTCCATGCCACGACGCGCACGAAGAGCGGCGCGGTCCCGTCGTCGTACGGCGCGGTCGGCGGCACCGACGACGAGCTCTCCGACGAGACGCGCGGCGACGTGGACGAGCGCAGCCCGGACGACAACCAAGGCATGTAGCGCGGAGAACCGCGCGCGGGTCGCGTATCGTTAGCCGGTGACCCGCACCGAGCTTCCGAAGAACTACGACCCAGCCGAGGTCGAGCCGCGGCTCTACGCCCGCTCGCTCGACCTGGGCGTCTTCCACGAAGAGCCCGATCCGGCGCGGCCGCCGTTCATCATCTCGATCCCGCCACCGAACATCACCGGGCGCGCGCACCTCGGCCACGGCTCGACCTACACGCCGATGGACGTGCTCACGCGTTACCACCGCATGCTCGGCGAGAACGCGGACTGGCTGCCCGGTCAGGACCACGCCGCGATCGCGACGGAGTCGGTGCTCGTTCGCGAATTGAAGAAGGAAGGGCTGACGCGCGACGGACTCGGCCGCACCGCGTTTCTCGAACGCGCGTGGCAGTGGCGCGACCAGTACGGCGGCGAGATCAACGACGCGTTCCGGCGGCTCGGCTTCGGTCCCGACTGGGCGCGCGAGCGCTTCACGATGGACCCCGGGCTCTCGGCCGCCGTCGTCAAGGTCTTCGTCGACCTCTACAACGACGGGTTGATTTACCGCGGGACGCGCCTGGTGAACTGGGACCCGCAGACGCGCTCGACGCTCTCCGACGCCGAAGTGGAAGACGACGAGCGCGATACGTTCCTGTGGCACATTCGCTACCGCGCGCAGGACGGCGGCGAGGGGCTCGTCATCGCGACGACGCGGCCCGAGACGTATCTCGCCGACGTCGCCGTCGCGGTTCATCCCGACGACGAGCGCTACCGGCACCTGATCGGAAGGAACGTCGTGCTGCCGATCGTCGAGCGTGCGATCCCGGTGATCGCCGACGCGGCGGTCGAACCCGGCTTCGGAACCGGCGCGGTCAAGGTGACGCCGGCGCACGACCAGACCGACTACGAGATCGGCCAGCGCCACGGCTTGCCGATGCCGACGGTGATCGACTTCGACGCGCGCATCGTCGCGCCGGTCTGGCGCTACGACGAAGCGCCGGAGAAGCGCGCGCCGATCGACGCGCAGGCCGATGCGATGGCACCGTACGTCGGGCTCGACCGCTTCGACGCGCGCGAACGGATCGTCGACGACCTGCGCGCGCGCGGCGCGCTCGTCGAGGCGCGGCCGTACCATACGACGATCCCGCTCAGCTCGCGCTCGCACGCGGTGATCGAGCCGCTGCTCTCGCTGCAGTGGTTCGTGAAGATGGAGCCGCTCGCGCAGCCGGCGCTCGAGGCGTACCGCAGCGGCGCGATCCGCTTCGTCCCCGAGCGCTTCGGCCGCACCTACGCCGCGGGGCTGGAGGCGATTCGCGACTGGAACATCTCGCGCCAAATCTGGTGGGGCCATCAGTTGCCGGTGTGGTACACGCCGGACGACGAGGTGGTCGTCGCGCACGACGAAGACGAGGCGAAGCGCCTTGCGCGCGAGCGGTTCGGCAGCGAGGAGCTGCGCCGCGACCCCGACACGCTCGACACGTGGTTCTCCTCGGGGCTGTGGCCGTTCTCGATCCTCGGCTGGCCCGAGCGCACGCCCGAACTCGCGCACTGGTACCCGAATCAGGTGATGATCACGAGCCGCGACATCATCTTCCTGTGGGTCTCGCGGATGGTGATGCTCGGGCTGCGCTTCGTCGGTACGATCCCGTTCGACACGGTCTTCGTGACGCCGCTCGTCTTCGACTTGCACGGTCGCAAAATGTCGAAGTCGCTCGGAAACGCGATCGACCCGATGACCGACCTCGTGCCGAAGTACGGCGCCGACGGAACGCGCTTCGGCATCCTGCGCCAGATGCGGCTGGAGTCGCAGGAGCTCCGCTTCGACGAGCGTTACTGCGACGAGGCGAAGCGCTTCGGGACGAAGCTCTGGAACGCGCTGCGCTACACCTGCGCGCT
>JAFAMK010000176.1 GCA_019233415.1 Vulcanimicrobiota bacterium | reverse complement strand
CATCGCGAGCATCCCCGTCGCGCTGCGCTACGCCGTGTGCGTCGCTGCCGCATTCGCGGTCGCGTGGGCGATCGTGCTCCCGCTGCTCTACGGGACGGTAACCTTCGAGCCGCTGCTGTACGCGATCGCCGCGTCGTTCCTCTTCGGTGCGATCCTGTTTCCGCCGACGCGCCGCATCGCCGCCATCGTTCTCTTCGCGCTCGCAACGTTTCCGACGGCCGCGCTCGCGGACAACTGCAGCGGCCTCGGCGACTGCTTCTCCGCCGGCCAGTGGGCCGCCATCGCCGCAGCCGCCGTCGCACTCGCGGTCCTCGGCGGCTTCGCGCTCGCGGCGGCAGCGGCAGCCGAAGGCGCAGAGCTCGCCGCAGCTGCCGCCGCGGCAGCTGAAGCTGGCGAAGCCGCAGCCGCCGCGGGCGAAGCAGCCGCCGCAGCCGGAGAAGCCGGCGCCGCAGCCGCGGAGGCGAGCGAAGCGGCAGCGGCTGCCGGCGAAGCCGCAGCGGCTGCCGGGGAAGCCGGTGAAGCCGCAGCAGCTGCCGGAGAAGCCGGCGAGGCTGCCGCGGCGGCTGGAGAGGCTGGCGCAGCGGCTGGAGAGGCTGGTGAGGCTGGCGCAGCGGCGGGAGAGGTTGGTGAGGCTGGCGCAGCGGCGGGAGAGGCTGGTGAGGCGGGCGCTGCTGCCGGGGAAGCTGGGGAGGCCGGCGCGACAGCCGGCGAGGCAGGGGCGCCGTCCCCCGGGGGCGTGCAGCCGACAAGTGCGGCCGGGTATCCCAATTTCAACCCGAGCGGCTGCAACACGAACTGCGGCGCGTGCGCGGACTCCGTCGAGAACTTTCTGGCCGGGAACGGCGTCAATCCGGCACCGGCTGGGCCGACCGCGTTTCCCACGTCCGGCAGCGGCCCGTGGCAATGGCCGCTCGGCGGGGCCGGGGACGTCGAGGCGGCGCTGCAGGCGACGGGGGACGGCTCGCGCGGAATCGCCTACATCACCGACGGCACGAGCGCGCACGTCTTCAACGTCGTCAACAATGGCGGTACGATCGTCGCAATCGACGGACAGGCCGGCGTGTACGGCACCGTCGGCGAAGTCGCAAGCTTCTCCGGGGGAGGCGGTCCGCTGCAGTGGGGCTTCATCCCGACGTTCCCGTGAGAGGCACAGAGCGACGATGCTGACTTACGAAGAGGCGCTGGCGAAGGCGCGTGCAACGATTGCCGCGTTCGACGAGCCCTTGCCGAGCCGCGACATTATCATCATCGAGGAGCGGATGCAGGAGCGTGCGCGCGGCTGGCTGTTCCCATACCAGACGCGCGAATTCTTGGCGACGAAGGATCCGCGCAAGGGATTGCTCGGGATGGGCCCGATCTATGTCGACAAGCTGAACGGGAGCGTGCACGTCGTTCCGACCGGCGGCGCGTCGGCGTGGGTCGAGGAGTACGACCGAACCGGGGTGCCGCCGAAGATCGGCGGGCCGCTGCGCTACATCGGCACCGGGACGCCGCCGCCGCTCCTGCCGCCGTTCCCCACGGCCGGGTCCGACGAGCCAAAACACGGCTGAAGGAGCGGAACGCTCGCGGCCGGGAGTAGTGCGGGATGCTCGACGAGGCCGTCCGTACGATTCGTGCGCCGCGCGGAACTGCGCTGCGCGCCCGCAGCTGGCAAACCGAAGCCGCGCTGCGGATGCTGATGAACAATCTCGATCCGGAGGTCGCGGAGCGGCCCGAAGATTTGGTCGTGTACGGCGGGATCGGCAAAGCCGCGCGCGACTGGGCGTCGTTCGACCGCATCGTCGCGGAACTCGAACGGCTCGGCGACGACGAGACGCTGGCGATTCAGTCGGGCCGCCCGGTCGGCGTCTTCCGCTCGCATCCCGACGCGCCGCGCGTCGTGCTGGCGAATTCCAATCTCGTCCCGCACTGGGCGACGTGGGAGCATTTCCACGAACTCGACCGCAAGGGTTTGATGATGTACGGCCAGATGACGGCCGGCTCGTGGATCTACATCGGCTCGCAAGGGATCGTTCAGGGGACGTACGAGACGTTCGCGGAGATGGGCCGCCGGCACTACGGCGGCGACCTAGGCGGCAGGTGGATTCTCACCGCCGGTCTCGGCGGGATGGGCGGCGCGCAGCCACTTGCCGCGACGATGGCCGGCGCGTCACTGCTCGCAATCGAGTGCGACCCGGCGCGCATCGAGAAGCGCCTGCAGACGCGCTACCTCGACAGACGCGCCGACTCGCTCGACGATGCGCTCGCGCTGATCGACGACGCCGTGCGCACGAAGCGCGCGATCTCGGTCGGCGTCGTCGGCAACGCGGCGGAGGTGCTTCCCGAACTGCTGCGGCGCGGCGTGCGCCCGGATGCGGTGACCGACCAGACGTCGGCGCACGATCCGGTGAACGGCTACCTTCCCGCGGGCTGGACGCTGGAGCGCTGGCGCGAGGAACGCGCGCGCGATCCGCAGGGCGTCGCCGCTGCGGCGAAGCGTTCGATGGTCGCGCACGTCGAGGCGATGATCGCGTATCACCGCATGGGCGTGCCGACGTTCGACTACGGCAACAACATTCGCCAGATGGCGTACGAGACGGGCCTCGTCGACGCGTTCGCATTCCCCGGTTTCGTTCCGGCGTATATTCGGCCGCTGTTCTGCCGCGGTGTCGGGCCGTTCCGCTGGGCCGCGCTCTCCGGCGATCCCGACGACATCGCGAAGACCGACGCGAAGGTCAAGGAGCTGCTCCCGCACGACGCGCACCTGCACCGCTGGCTCGACATGGCGCGCGAGCGCATCGCGTTCCAAGGGTTGCCGGCGCGCATCTGCTGGATCGGTCTCGGCGACCGCGACCGCGTCGGCCTCGCATTCAACGAGATGGTCGCGCGCGGCGAATTGAAGGCGCCGGTCGTGATCGGCCGCGACCACCTCGACAGCGGCAGCGTCGCCTCGCCGAACCGCGAGACCGAAGGGATGCGCGACGGCTCGGACGCCGTCAGCGATTGGCCGCTGCTCAACGCGATGCTCAACGTCGCAGGCGGCGCGACGTGGGTCTCGATCCACCATGGCGGCGGCGTCGGGATCGGCTACTCGCAGCACGCCGGCGTCGTGATCGTCGCCGACGGGACCGAGGCGGCCGCGAAACGCATCGCGCGCGTGCTCTGGAACGATCCGGCGAGCGGCGTCGCGCGCCACGCGGACGCCGGCTACGACGACGCGCTGGCGAGCGCGCGCGAGCACGGCCTTCGCCTGCCGATGTCCGTCGACAAGCTCAGGATGACGGGGGAGTGAGCGCGCCGGCGTTGGAACGGCGCACCGTCGCGCTGCGCGCCGGTGAATTGCGCGCGGCCGACGTGCGCGCGCTGCTGCGCGACGACGCCGCGCTCGCGCTCGACCCCGCGGCGCGCGCGGCGGTCGACCGCGCGGCCGACGTGGTCGCGTCGATCGCCGCGCGCGACGCGAGCGTGTATGGCGTCAACACCGGCTTCGGCAAGCTCGCGCAGACGCGCATCCCGCGCGAACGGCTCGCCGATTTGCAGCGCAACCTCGTCATCTCGCACGCCTGCGGCGTCGGTGCGCCGCTCGCGCGCGAGGTCGTGCGGCTCGTCCTCGCGCTGAAGGTCAACTCGCTCGCACGTGGTTATTCGGGCGTGCGCTGGTCGGTGATCGAGACGCTGCTCGCGTGTCTCGCGCACGACGTGCTGCCGGTGATCCCGGGACAGGGCTCGGTCGGTGCGTCGGGCGACCTCGCGCCGCTCGCACACCTCTCCGCCGCGCTGATCGGCGTCGGCGACGCCGTCGTCGCGGGCCGCCGCGTCGCCGCAACGGACGCGCTCGGGCAAGCCGGAATCGCGGTGCTGGAGCTGCAGGCGAAGGAAGGGCTCGCGCTGCTCAACGGCACGCAAGTGTCGACCGCGCTCGCGCTGCGCGGGCTCGTCGGCGCGGAAGACCTGCTCGCCGCGTCGCTCGTCGCCGGCGCGCTGACGATCGAAGCCGCACTCGGCAGCGTGCGACCGTTCGACGCGCGCATCCACGCCGTGCGCGGACACGCCTCGCAGCGCGACGTCGCCGCGACCGTTCGACGGCTGATCGACGGCAGCGAGATCAACGAGTCGCACCGCGACTGCGGGCGCGTGCAAGACCCGTACAGCCTGCGCTGCATCCCGCAGGTCGTCGGCGCGTGCCTGCGCACGCTGCGCGACACCGCCGCGGCTCTGGTCGACGAGGCGAACGCGGTCTCCGACAACCCGCTCGTCTTCCCCGACACCGGCGAGGTGATCTCGGGCGGCAACTTCCACGCCGAACCGGTCGCGCTCGCTGCTGACGCGCTGGCCGTCGCGATCGCGGAACTGGGAAACATCAGCGAACGGCGCACGGCGCTGCTCGTCGACCCGACGTTCAGCCAGCTCCCCGCATTCCTCGCGACCGATCCCGGGCTCGAGTCCGGCTACATGATCGCGCAGGTCACCGCGGCGGCGCTCGCGTCGGAAAACAAGGGCCTCGCGTACCCGGCGAGCGTCGACAGCATCCCGACCTCCGCCGGTCAGGAAGATCACGTCAGCATGGCGACGCACGGCGCGCGCCGGCTCGGCGACATGCTGCGCAACGCGGCATCGATCGTCGCGGTCGAGCTACTCGCCGCCGCGCGCGGGATCGCGTTCCGCCGCCCGCTGCGCACGTCGAACACGCTCGAAGCGGCGCTCGCGGAGATCGCGCCGGACGGCGGCGGGAGCGGTGACCGCTACCTTTCGCCCGAGATCGAACGCGTCGCGGACCTCGTGCTGCGCGGGCGCTTCACGCCGCTCGCGGCGGAGCTGTTTCCGACGACGGCGGAGAGCGCGTGAGCGACGTCTTCGACCTCGTCCGCCGCGACGGGCCGCTGCTGATCAGCGCGCCGCACGTCGGCACGTACATCCCCGACGAGATCGCGGCGCGGCTGACGCCGCCGGGCCGCGCGCTCGTCGACACGGACTGGTACGCCGACCGGCTCTACCCGTTCGCGGACGAGTTCGGCGCGAGCGTGCTGCGCGCGCGCTGGTCGCGCTACGTCGTCGACCTCAACCGCGATCCGTCGGGTGCGTCGCTCTATCCCGGCGCGCGCACGACCGGGCTCGTCGCGACCGAGACGTTCGAGGGCGAGCCGCTCTACGCGCCCGGCGACGAGCCCAGCGACGACGAGGTCGCCGTCCGCCGCGCGCTCTGCTTCGATCCCTATCACGACGCGCTCGCCGCCGAACTGCGCCGGATCATCGCGGCGCACGGGTACGCGTTGCTGCTCGACGCGCACTCGATCTGGGGCCGCCTGCCGCTGCTGTTCGACGGCGACCTCCCGCAGCTCAATCTCGGCACGAACAGCGGCTGCTCGTGCGACCCGACGATCACCGAGGCCGTGGTCGGCGCGATTGCGGGCTCGCCGTACACGCACGTCGTCGACGGGCGCTTCAAGGGCGGCTGGATCACCCGCCGCTACGGGATGCCGGCCGAGGGCGTTCAGGCGATCCAGATCGAGATCGACCAGCGCACCTACCTGGCGGACGGGTCGCGCACCGACTGGGACGACGCGAAGGCGGCCCGGCTCTCGGCGGTCCTGCGAGCCGCCTGCGCGGCGATGCTCGCCGTGCTACCGGCGCCCCGGCCCGTCGTGGGGCGTCAACAAACGTAATGTTCGCGTTTGCCTGCTTGGCCTAGTGTAGGTCCTAGCGATACCCGACGGCGTATTAGGCTGGAATCGTGAAGCCGATCACGGAGGAAAACGGGCAGGCAACCGAGGTGGAGGCGGCAGGACGGCCAGGAAGCGATCGCGAGATCGTCCGCCGCACGGCCGCGCTTCTCGCCGAAGCGGTGCCGCTCGAACGGTTCTTCACCGACGTCTGCCGCATCTTGAACGATGTCGTCGGCGCGCGGTCGGTCGCCCTCGTGGTCGCCGACCGGAACCGCGTCGAAGTGGCGTACGCGTGGGAGGACGGCGTGCTCTCGCAGCAGGCGACGGCAGGGATCGCGCTCGACGCGCTGCTGCTCGCCGAGCCCGGGGCGATCAACGTCCCGCTGCAGTTCGGCGGCGAGACGGTCGGCGCGCTGCTCGTGCGCGTCGCCGCCGGCAGCGACGTCGACGAGGAACGCCGGTTGGTCGAGACCTGCGCCGTCTACGTCGCGGCGCGCGTCCACGACGCGCGTGCCGAGCGCGAGCGCGCCCGGCTCGAGGCGCTCGCCGCGACCGACCCACTGACCGAGATCGCGAACCGCGGGCGCTTCGACGAGTCGTTGAACGCCGAGTGGGCGCGCGCGAAGCGCGACCGCGCGCCGCTCTCGCTGCTGCTCGTCGACGTCGACTACTTCAAGCCGTTCAACGACCGCTACGGCCACGCGGCCGGCGACGCGTGCCTGCGCCAGATCGCGCGCGCGCTCGTCGTCAACGCGGTGCGCCCCGGCGACCTCGTCGCGCGCTACGGCGGCGAAGAGTTCGCGATCGTGCTCCCCGGCACCGACGGCGTAGGCGGGATCGCGGTGGGCGAGCGAATGCGCGCCGCGGTCGAGAAGCTCGCGATCCCGCACGCCGGCTCGGCAGCCGGGATCGTCTCGGTCAGCATCGGCGTCGCGTGGGGGGAGCCGTCGTCGGGCGACGCGGTCGCCGGGCTCCTGCAGCACGCCGACGAGGCGCTCTACGCGGCGAAGTCCGGCGGCCGCAACCGCGTTGCCGGCGACGGCTACCGCTCGACGAACGCGCCGCTCGAACGCAGCCCCGACCTCGTCTCGCACCTGCCGTTCCAGCTCACGCGCCTCGTCGGCCGCGAGGACGAGCTGCGCGAAGCCGAAGCGCGGATCGCCGAGACGCGGCTCGTCACGATCGTCGGGCCCGGCGG
Organism: Vulcanimicrobiota bacterium; assembly: GCA_019233415.1. Classification (GTDB taxonomy): domain Bacteria; phylum Vulcanimicrobiota; class Vulcanimicrobiia; order Vulcanimicrobiales; family Vulcanimicrobiaceae; genus Vulcanimicrobium. The sequence goes on along the minus strand of JAFAMK010000176.1, from coordinate 3,509 downwards.
CGTCGGCAAGACGCGCGTCGCGCTGGCGACCGCCGAGCGCATCGCGGGGCACTTCACCGACGGCGCGCGCTTCGCCGACCTCTCGCTCTGCACCGACGGCGACGCGATCGTGCGCGACGTCGCGGCGCTGTTCGGCGTGTTCGAGTCGGCGCGGCCGCTGCGCGACGCGCTGCTCGACGACGTGCGTGGCCGTAACGTCCTGCTCGTCCTCGACAACTGCGAGCACTTGATCGACGACGCCGCGGAGCTGGTCGATGCGCTCATGCGCGGTGCGCCCGGCGTGCGCGTTGTCGCGACGAGCCGCGAGCCGCTGCACGTGATGGGTGAGACGCTGGTGCGGCTCGCGCCGCTCGCCGTCCCCGACGGTGCCGACGCGAACGATCCGGTCGCGGCGCTGCGCTACCCGGCGGTCGCGCTCTTCGCCGAGCGCGCTGCGGGCGGCGGTACGTTCGCGGTCGACGAGACGAACGTCGCGACGGTCGCGCGCATCTGCCGCAGGCTCGACGGGCTGCCGTTCGCGCTCGAACTCGCCGCCGTCGCACTGCGCACGACGACGCTTCCCGAGCTGGCCGATGCGCTCGACGCGCGGCTGGCGTTCGCCGCGCCGCCGCGCGCGCGGCCCAAGCGCCAGCAGAGCCTCTTGGAACTGATCGACTGGAGCGTCGAGACGCTCGCGCCGCACGAACGGCGCGCGCTGCGGCGGCTTTCGGTCTTCGTCGGCGGCTGCACCGACGAGACGGCGCGGGTCGTCTGCTTCGACGAAGACGGACCCGGCGTGCGCCAGACGCTCGCGCGGCTGGTCGACACGTCGCTCCTCACGCGCGACGCCGACGCGAGCGGCATCCGCTACCGCATGCTCGAGACGACGCGCGAGCACGCTGCCGCGCTGCTCGCGGAGGCCGGCGAGACCGACCGCATTCGGCTGCGCCACGCCGAAGCGATGGTGCAGATCGCCGAGCGCTGCGAGCGCGAGTACCGCACGTCGGCGACCGGCGACTGGATCGAGCGCTTCGCGTGCGAGCAGGCCAACGTGCGCGCCGCGCTGGAGTTCGCGCTCGGTGCGCGCGCGGACGCGCGCATCGGCGTGCGGATCGCGGTCGCGTGGCAGCAGTACGCGATTGTCAGCGGCCAGACGCTGGCGCACCGCCGCTGGCTCGACGCCGCGCTCGCCGAGAAGGGTCTCGACGAGCCGCTGCGCGGCGCCGTCCACGCGGCGGTCGCGATGACGGCGATGGCCGCGCGCTCCCGCACCGACGCGGTGCGCCACGCGGAACAGGCGCTCGACATCGCGCGCCGCCACGGCGGCGAGCTGGACGTCGCGCGCGCGCAGCGGCTGTTCGGTGCGCGGCTGATCGACGTCGGCGACTTCGACGGTGCGCGGCGGATGCTGCTGGCAGCGCAGCCCGTGCTCGAAGAGCAGGGCGATCCCTGGGACAAGGCGATCGTGCTCTACGGTCTCGCGACGTCGCGCACGTGGATGCCGGCGTACGAGGCCGAAGCCCTGCAGCACCTCGAGAAAGCCAACGCGATCGCGCGCGCCGCGGGACTCGACTACGTCCTCGCGATGGGGATCAACATGATCGGGTTCTTCCCGGCGCGCCGCGGCGGCTTCGCGCACGCCGCCGTGCTGTTCCGCCAGGCGCTCGCGATCGAGGAGCGCCTCGGTGCGTTCGACGTCGCGACGCTCTCGCTGGTGAACATCGGAGAGTGCGAGCTGGCGCTCGGGAATCTCGACGCGGCACGCGCGGCATTCGCCGGCGCGGTGCGCCGCTTCCACGTCGCCGGCGAGGAGTGGTCGCTGTGCGGCTTGCTCGAACAAGTCGCGCGCGTCGCCGCCGGAGCCGGCCGCGACGCCGACGCGGTGCGCCTCCTCGGCTACGCCGACGCGACGTTCGAACGCCTCGGCCCGCGCCAGCCCGAACCGCAACAGCGCTACCTGCAGCTCGTCGGCGAGCTCCGCGACCGCATGGGCAAACAATTCGCCCGCTGCAACACCGAAGGCCGGACCCTCGACCACGACGCCGCCGTCGATCTCGCCCTCGACGTCTGCACGCGCTAGCGCGGTTCGCCGGCGACGACGACGCCGGCGCAGCGGCTTGCGCCGAGCCAGTAGCACAGTTCGGCCGGTGAGCCGACGTCCCACAGCGCGAGATCGCACCGTGCACCGGGCCGCAGTTCGCCACGGTCGGTGAGCCCGAGCGCACGCGCGGCGTGGCGTGTCGCGCCGATGAGGCTCTCCTCGGGCGTGAGTCCGAACAGGACGCACGCCATGTTGAGGATCGTCGGCAACGTGAGAATTGGCGACGTCCCGGGATTGCAGTCGGTCGCGAGCGCGATCGGCACGCCGTGCGCGCGCAGCGCCGCAACCGGCGGCTTCGTCGTCTCACGCAGATAGTAGTACGCTCCCGGAAGCAGAACGGCAACCGTCCCGGCGCGCGCGAGCGCCGCAATCCCGTCCTCGCTCGCGTGTTCGACATGGTCGGCCGAAAACGCGCCGTGCGCCGCGGCGAGCGCGGCCGCACCGGTGTCCCCGATCTGGTCGGCATGCACCTTCACCGCCAGCCCGACCCGCTTCGCGGCAGCGAGCACACGCGCCGTCTCCGCCGGCGTAAACGCGATGGTATCGCAGAAAACGTCGACTGCGTCAGCGAGCCCCTCGCGCGCAACACGCGGCAACATCTCGTCGCACACGAGATCCAGATACGCCTCGCGCCGATCTGCATACTCGGGCGGAACGACGTGCGCGCCGAGATACGTCGTCCGCACCGTGATCCCCGTCTCGCGCCCGATTCTTCGCGCGACGCGCAACAACCGCAACTCCGTCTCGACGTCCAACCCGTACCCCGACTTGATCTCAACCGTCGTCGTCCCGTTCGCAATCATCGTCCGCACCCGTTCAACGGCCGCACGAAACAGCGTCTCCTCATCCGCCGCCCGCGTCATCGCAACCGTATGCGCAATCCCACTCCCCCCGCGCGCCGCCGCAACATAGCTCTCACCGCCGACCCGCCGCTCAAAATCCCCGACCCGATCCCCGCCAAACACCACATGCGTATGCGGATCAACCAACCCCGGCGTAATCCACCGCCCCTCACAATCAACAACCCGCCCCGCCACCCGCTCCGGCACGTCCGTCAGCTCCCCGCGCTCCCCGACCCACGCGATCACCCCATCACGCGCCGCAACGACCCCATCCTCAACCGCACCATAGGCCGCACCACCCGACGTCATCGTAGCGAGCCGCGCATTGACCCAAAGGGCATCGTACAAAGCCATCGTCGTCGGCGTTCGGCGCGGAGCGCCGGGTGACTGCGTCGTAAAGCCGTGGATGCGGCTTTTTGCGGCGATGGCGTTTTTGCCGGGTGGGTGGGCACCTGACGTCGGGTTGGAGGTTGCGCCGGACGGGACGATCGGCGAGGTGCAGGTCGGGGCGGAGCCTGGTGATGCCGAGGTGCTCGACGGGCCGGTGTTGGCGGGGATGCCGAATCTGCACGCGCACGCGTTTCAGC
>JAFAMK010000287.1 GCA_019233415.1 Vulcanimicrobiota bacterium | reverse complement strand
CCTTCGATCGCCGGGCGCAACGGGTTCGCCGCGTCGTTCCAGGCGTCGACGAAATCGCGCAGGATGCGGCCGGTCAAGCCCCACACGCGGCGCCGCTCGTAGTCGAGCAGGTGCGTCTCGATGCTGATCTCGCCGACGTGCACCGTGCCGTGCGTCAGCTCGTCGATCACCACCGCGAGCGGGATGGTGAAGACGGCGGCGGTCTCGGTTCCGTCGATCGTCAGCGGGCCGGGCGCGACGGTTGCGACGAACGGCGTCACGTCGAAGTTGTTCACGCGCTGGCGCACCATCGGCAGCGCGCCGACGATCGTCACGCGCTCCGCCGCGACGCCGACTTCTTCACGCAGCTCACGCAGCGCGGTGCGGCGCAGGTCGCCGCCGTCGCTCGGGTCGACCGAGCCGCCCGGAAGCGCGATCTGGCCCGGGTGATCGCGCAGGTGCGCGGCGCGCTCGATGAAGACGACGCCGTGCGGCGGCGCCGTGAGGATCGCGAGGACGACCGCCGCGGTCCGCCGTGCGGAGCTCATGCGGTCGTCCTTCGGCGGCTCAGCGCAGGTACTTGTCGAACCAGGCCAGCGTCCGCCGCGCGATGTCGCGCACGTTCTTGGGGTCGCGAATGCCGTGCCCTTCGCCCGCGTAGATCACCAGCGACGTCGGCACGCCGAGCGTCTGGAGCGCGTGCCAGAACTCTTGCGACTGTGGCGCCGGGCACTCGACGTCGCGCTCGCCGACGTACATGAAGGTCGGCGTGTGCGCGTTCTTCACGAACGTGATCGGTGCGCTCTTCGCGTAGACGGCCGGATCGTCGTAGACCGACGCGCCGAAGAACGGGATCATCCACTCGTCGATCCCGTTCTCGCCGTAATAGCTCAGCCAGTTCGCAAGGCCGGCGCCCGCGACGGCGGCCTTGAAGCGGTGCGTCTGCGTGACCGCCCACATCGACATGTAGCCGCCGTAGCTGTGCCCGAAGATCCCGAGCCGTGCGTCGTCGACCGGCGCGACCTTCTCGACCGCGTCGACGCCGGCCAGAATGTCGCGGAAGTCGCCGCCGCCGAAGTCCTTGACGTTCGCGGCCGTGAACGCCTCGCCCTGACCGTAGCTGCCGCGCGGGTTCGGTTCGAAGACGAAGTAGCCGTGGTCGAGCAGCTCGCGCGCGGCGCCGCGCGCCGCGAAGCCGGGCGTCACCGCCGCGGACGGGCCGCCGTGGACGATCACGATCATCGGGTGCTTCTTCGTCGCATCGGCACCGCGCGGCGCGAGCAGCCAGCCCTGCACCGTGAAGCCGTCGTTCGTCCACGTCACGCTGCGCGCGGTCGCGTACGGCGCGAGCGCGGCGTTCTCGTGCGTCAGCGGCGTCCAGTGCCCGACCGGCCCGACGGCGATCTCCTGCGCGTGGTCGAAGTCCTGCCGCACGACCACGCTCGTCACGCCGTCGCGCGCGAACGCGACGCGCGCGCGCTCGTTCGCCATGATCCCGAGCGGCGCCGACCACAGCTCGTGCACCTGCGTGGTGATCCGGCCGACGCCGCTCATCGGCGGCGGAGGCGGCGGCTCGAAGCCGGAGCCAATCATGCCGACGACTTCGTCGCTGCCGTGCAGCCCGGTGTAGCTCAGCGCGCCGTCGCGCATCCACTGCAACGACGTGACCGTGTAGGGCGCGCTCGGCGTGAGGTCGGTCGGCGTTCCGCCGGCCAGCGGGACCGTGTAGACGTCGCCGCCGACCGCGCCGAAGTCGCTCATCAGCCCCCCGATGAAGGCGACGCGCGTGCCGTCCGGTGAGACGCGCGGCGCGTTCAGCTGGAACGGCGGTCGCGCGATCTCGCGCGCGCTCGCCGTCGCGGCGTCGAACGCGTAGAGCCGCGCGACCCACCACTCGTTGTCGCCGTTGCCGTGCGCGCCGGTTCCGACGAAGCCGAGGCTGTTCGGCATCCAGTCGTACTCGTAGACGAACAGGTTCGCCGGCGAGGCGTAGCGCAGCGCGCCGCCGCGGCCGACGACCGCGATCCGCTGAACGTCCGCTACGAGCGTCGCCGCGAGGTCGCCGGTCAGCGCGGCCCCGGCCTGCGTCGCGCCGATCTCCTTGTGCGCGTGCGCCGTCGCCAGGGCCGCCAGCGTCTTCCCGTCCGGCGACCAGGTCACGTCGTTGAGGACCC
>JAFAMK010000250.1 GCA_019233415.1 Vulcanimicrobiota bacterium | reverse complement strand
TCGAGGCGCGCGACCGCGGTCTTGGTCAGCGTGCCGCGCGGGCCTTCGCCGAGCACGACGACCTTCGCCGACAAATCGGGACCCGGCTCGTAGTTCGACTTGTGCGTACCGTCGTGCGCGACGCCCTTGTCGCCGACGCGCACGCCGACGACGCGGTCACCGTCCCACAGCAGTTCCTGTCCCGGAAAAGCGGGGAAGACGTCGACGCCGAGCTCTTCCGCCTTCGCGGCGAGCCACTTCGTCAGGTTCGAGAGCGACGCGACGTACTTGCCGTGGTTGTTGAGGACCGGCGGCGTGAACGGCGCTTTGATCTTCCCGCCGTTGGTGAGGAACCACAGCGCGTCGCTGCTGACCGGCACGTCGAGCCCACCGGTGATCTCTTCGCCGGGGAACAGCTCTTCGAGCGCCTTCGGGTCGACGACGGCGCCGGAGAAGCCGTGGTTGCCGATCTCGCCGCCCTTCTCGATCACCATCACGGCCAGCTCGGCGCCGGCGGCTTTGGCGAGCTGCTGCAGGCGGATCGCACCGGCGAGCGAGGCGGGGCCGCCACCGACGAACAGGACGTCGACTTCGAGGGAATCGCGCTGTGGCATGACCGGCCGGCTTCGCGGGCCGCCGCAGCGCTCCCCGTGCTCGTCAGCGCGCGTCCGGACCTAGCCGCGCGAGGACCGTCGTGACGGCGATGCGGTGTGCGGCGATCCGCTCGTCCCACGGCCGCGGCCGCGGGCTCTCGAACGTCAGTGCAGCCGGCGTCCCGCGGTACATCAGCGCGAGCGAACCGGGCAAACCCTCGAACGCGCGCATTTCGGCCTCGTAGTCGACCAGCACGCGTCCGCGGTCGAGCACGTACAGGGGCTCGCCGTGCGGCGACGGCGGCGCGCCCAGGTCGAAGCCGTCGCTGAACGTCTGCACGGGAAGCCCGGCGGCGTCGAGCGCCGCGACGATCTCCTGCGAGTAGAGCGGCGCGAAGCCGGGCCGCAGCGGCTCGTAGACGTAGCAGCCCTCCGCTTCGAAGTCTTCGTGCAGGTCGAGCGCCAGCGCGAAGCGGCGGTCGCGGTTGGCGGTCAGCACGGCGCGCGCTTCGGGGGTCGTCCCGCCGCGCGAGAAACTGCGGTTGACGTCCTCGCCCTCCGCGTTGGTACGCGTTTCGGCGGCGTAGCCGCTCGGGTTGAGGCACGGCCAGATGCGGTAGGCGAAGCGCGCGTCGAGCAGCCCGTCGGCGACGAGCGAGAGCAGCGCCCACGGCGCGGCGGGCTCGTCGCCGTGCACGCCGGCGGAGAGGGCGATCGTTGGCATACTCGCCTCGCCTAGCTCTGCGACCAGCAGCGTGCGCGGCGCGCCGACACATGCGATCTCGCGCACACGTATGCCGTGACTTCGCAGCGCTTTCCAGGCGGCCGCCAACTCTGCATAGGGTCGGGAGCGCATCATCGGGAACAGGTCCGCATGGTTCGGCGATTGAGCGTCGGGGCGCTTTGCGTCCTGGTCGTTTTCGTAGTTTCGAGCGCGCTGCTGCCCGTCGGCGCGGCGAGCGGCGACAAGCAGCTCAGCCGCGTCAAAGGCGACGTCGGCTATCAGAAGTCGGAGGCGGCGCCCTTCCAGCCCGTCGTCGCGAGCCTCGACTTGCCCGACGACGCCTTCGCCGTCACGCACGCGAACGCGCAAGCTCTGCTGCGGCTGCGCGACAGCTCCGAGGTCGCGATCGGCCAGAACACGGTCGTGCAAGTCGGCGCGTTCAACCCGGCCGAGAACGGAACCGGTACGAGCATCGTGCTCAAGAGCGGCGCGCTGCACTTCACGATCCGCCGTCCGCAGGGCGGCCGCTCGAACTACACGTTCTCGACGCCGACCTCGCAGATCGCGGTGCGCGGAACCGAAGCGTACATGGTGACCGGCCCGAACGGGACGCAGATCGCGTGCGTCGTCTGCCAGCCGGGCGACGTGACGATCCGGATCGGCACGCAGACGATCTCGCTCGTCAGCGGTCAGGCCGTGACGATCCAGGGCACGAGCTTCCTCAACTCGACGTTCAGCATCACGCAGAACAGCCTGGTCAACAACCCGGCGTTCAACCAGTTCGGCGGGTCGAATCTGTTCGCGTCCAACGGCGCGCTCCTCGACCCGACCGGCGCCTTTACCGGCGCCACCGCGATCGGCGCAACCACGGGGATCATCCCGCTCGTCGTCGGCGGCGCCGTCGCCGGCGGCATCATCGTCGCGAGCAACACCGGCAAGACGAC
>JAFAMK010000237.1 GCA_019233415.1 Vulcanimicrobiota bacterium | reverse complement strand
GGCTGCTCGTCGGCGAGTCGATGGCCGATCTGTACCGCGCGCTGCGGCAGGCGGAGCTCGTCGGCACCGCGCCCGGAGCGAACGGCGTGCGGATCGACCGGCCCGGCGACGACCGGCGGCTCGCGCCATGGCACCAGGAGTTCCAGTACCAGTTCCGCAGCCTCGACGGGATGACGTTCTGGCTGCCGCTCGTCCCGGTGAGCGCGTCGATGGGGCCGGTCGTGCTTGCGCGCGGCTCGCACCGCAACGGCGTCGAGCCGCTGATCGACACGTCCGGGAACGGCGAGGCCGAGATGGCGTCGGGCGCGTATGGCTCGCTGCGCATCGCCGACGAGGCGACGATCGGCGACCGCTACGAGCTGGTCGCGCCGGAGTCGGCACCGGGCGACCTGTTCGCGTTCGACTTCCTCACGCTGCACGCGTCCGGCCCGAACGTCGCTGCGCGCGCGCGGTGGACGGTGCAGATTCGCTACTTCAACTTCGGGGATCCGTACGGCGCGCGCATCAAGTGGATGGGCGGGCTCAAGCACGGCACGACGCTCGCCGCTGCGAACGAACTGCTGACCGAAGCGCGGGCGGCGGCGCTGGGCCGATGACGTGTCTCGTCTGCGGCGCGCCGAGCGGCGCGCCGGCGTACCGGCACGACGGCGCGATGTCGATCTCGTCGACCGCGCGGCCGATCGCGATTCCCACCGTCGTCTACGTCTGCACCGTCTGCGCGCACGTGCAGACGCCGCCGCTCGACGACATCGGCGGCTACTACGACACGGCGTACAACGTCCATCTCGAGAGCGACGACGCGGACGACCTGTACGACGTGCGCGACGGCGTGCGCGTCTACCGCGCGCAGCACCAGGCGAACGTCGCGCTGGAGAAGCTCGCGCTCCCGACCGGCGCCGCGGTGCTCGACTACGGCTGCGGCAAGGGAATGACGCTGCGCGCGCTGCTCGCCGCGCGGCCCGACCTCGCCGGCCATGTCTTCGACGTGAGCGACGTCTACCGGCCGGCCTGGGACGCGATCGTTCCGCGCGAGCGGCAGGCGGCCTACGCCGCGCCGGAATCGTGGCACGACCGCTTCGACGCGGTGCTCTCGTTCTTCGCGCTGGAGCACGTCGCGGAGCCGCGCGCGTTTCTGGCCGCGATTCGGCGCCTGCTGCGCCCGGGCGGCATCCTGCACTTGACCGTGCCGAACGTACGCCGCAACGTCGGTGACTTCGTCGTCGTGGACCACGTCAACCACTTCATGCCCTCGTCGCTGCGCCTGCTGTTCGCGTCGGCCGGCTTCGACGACGTGCAAATCGACGAGGAATCGCACGACGCCGCGTACGTCGTCGACGCGCGCCGCGGGCCCGACGACGCGGTCGACGCCGATCCCGGTGCGGACGTCGCGCGCTACGTCGACGAGGCGCGCGGGTTCGCGGCGTTCTGGGCCTCGGCGAGCGAGGCGGTCGCCGCGTTCGAGCGCGAGCGCGCGGCCGGCCGCCGCAGCGCGATCTACGGCAGCGGCTTCTACGGCGTCTTCATCGCCAGCCGCATGGCGGACCGCGCGCCGTTGGCGTACTTCCTCGACCGCAACCCCCACCAGCAGGCGAAGACGATCTTCGACCGGCCCGTGCTCGCCCCGGACCGGCTCGAGGACGACGTCGACGTGGTCTACGTCGGGCTGAACCCGGCGCGCGCGCGGGAGATCGCGGCCGGCGTCGCCCCGCTGCACACCCGCCCGCGCGACCTGTTCTACCTGTAAGAGCTCGCTTGGGTTGACCGGCGGAACCCCGGCTGGTCCGGGTCGCCGCGGCGTGGTATACTGTCCCGGTTGCCCCGGTCCGTCCGGGGGACAAAACTTCACCCGCCCGGAGGGCGGGGGTGTATGCGCCCACCACGGTGCCAGGGACGGCGACCGCGGGCTCAGAGAGGTCAATCCATCATGGCGTCAGGCGTTTCCATGCGCGCTCTTCTGGAGGCGGGGGTCCATTTCGGGCACCAGACCCGCCGCTGGAATCCGAAGATGAAGCCGTACATCTTCCAAGAGCGCAACGGCATCTACATCATCGACCTGTCGAAGACGCTGTCGATGCTCAACCACGTCTTCGACGCGGTGAAGCAGATGTCGCGCGAAGGCCGCGTGATTCTCTTCGTCGGCACGAAGAAGCAGGCTCAGGACGTCGTCAAGGAAGAGGCGGAGCGCGCGGGGACGTTCTTCGTCAACCAGCGCTGGCTCGGCGGGACGCTGACGAACTTCGCGACGATCCAGAAGCGCATCGCGCGCCTGCGCGAGCTCGAAGGGATGCGCCAGCAAGGCACCTTCGATCTGCTTCCGAAGAAAGAAGTCGCGCGGCTCACCGACGAGCTGGAGAAGCTCGAGAAGTTTTTGGGCGGGATCAAGGACATGCACCGCCTGCCCGACGCGATCTTCATCGTCGACCCGAAGAAGGAGCGCATCGCGGTCGCCGAGGCCAAGAAGCTCCACATCCCGATCATCGCGGTGATCGACACCAACTGCGACCCCGACGAGATCGACTACGCGGTCCCCGGCAACGACGACGCGATCCGCAGCGTTCGGCTGATGGTCTCGACCATCGCGAGCGCGATCATCGACGGCAAGACCGAGACCGAATCCGCGTACGACGCGGCCGATTACGACCAGCAGTACGCCGATCTCGGGGCCGAGCCCGAGACCGCCGGCGTCTAGAAGGACGACGTGGAAACCACCGCTTACAAACCCACCGCCGACGAGATCAAGCGCCTGCGCGAAGAGACGGGCGCCGGCATGTCGGACGTGCGCAACGCGCTGATCTGGGCCGTGGGTGACCAGGAGAAGGCCAAGGCCCGTCTGGCCGAGCTGGGCCAGTCAAAGGCCGACAAGAAGGCCGCCGAGCGGACCGCGAACGAGGGGCTCGTCGGCTCCTACATCCACGCCGGCGGGAAAATCGGCGTGCTGGTCGAGGTCAACTGCGAGACGGATTTCGTCGCGCGCAACGAGCGCTTCAAGGAGCTGGTCCGCGACGTCGCGATGCACGTCGCCGCGATGTCGCCGCTGTACCTGGACCGCGAGTCGGTTCCGGCCGACGCACTCGCCGAGGTGAAGGCGGAGCTGGAGAAGACGGTTCCGCCGGGCAAGCCCGCGGACGTCGCCGAGAAGATCCTCGCCGGCAAGATCAACAAGTGGTACGAAGAGCACACGCTGCTCGAGCAGCCGTTCGTGAAAGACGACGCGCTGACGATCGGCGAGCTCGTCAAGAGCGTCTCGGGCGTGCTCGGCGAGAAGATCGCCGTGCGCCGCTACGTCAAGTTCGCGCTCGGCGAAGAATAAGCGCGTTTGTCAAAACCGGCCTACGAACGCGTTCTCCTGAAGCTCTCCGGTGAGGCGTTCGCCGGGCCGGGCGGAAGCGTCGACGTCGACACGACGACGACGATGGCGCGCGAGATCGCACAGGTGCATGCCGACGGCGTGACGACCGCCGTCGTCGTCGGCGGCGGGAACATCTGGCGCGGAAAAATTCACGAAGACGCCGGGATGGACCGGGCGACCGCGGACTACATGGGAATGCTGGCGACCGTCATCAACGCGCTCGCGCTCCAAGACTCGCTCGAGCGCATCGGCGTCCCCTCCCGCGTCCAGACGGCGATCGCGATGAACGCGATCGCCGAGCCGTACATCCGGCGCCGCGCGATCCGGCATCTGGAAAAGGGCCGGGTCGTGATCTTCGCGGCCGGGACCGGCAACCCGTACTTCACGACCGACACGACGGCCGCGCTGCGGGCGGTCGAGGTCGGCGCGCAGGCGATCCTCAAGGCCACCAAGGTCGACGGGATCTACAGCGCCGACCCGTTCAAGGACCCCTCCGCGACCCGCTTCACCCAGCTCGACTACCTGCGGGTGCTGGAGCTGGGCCTCGAAGTGATGGACTCCACGGCGCTGACCCTGTGCATGGACAACGCCCTGCCGATCGTCGTCTTCGACATGAACGTTCCGGGCAACATCCGGCGGGTCGTCATGGGCGAGCCGATCGGGACGACGGTCGGTCGCAGTGCCGCGCCGCTCCACGGCGAAGGGGTCGGCCATGCTTGAAGACGTCTACCGCGACACCGAGTCGAAGATGAAGAAAGCGATCGAGGCGACCACCCACGACTTCGCCTCGATCCGCACGGGCCGGGCCTCGCCCCAGCTTCTCGACCGGCTCCACGTCGAGGCGTACGGGTCGAGCGTCCCGCTCAAACAGGTTGCGAGCGTGAACTCGCCCGACGGCCGCTCGCTGCTCGTCACCGCGTTCGACAAGAGCGTCGTCGGCGCGATCCGCAAGGCGATCGAGACCAGCGATCTCGGGCTCAACCCGAACGTCGACGGCGCGACGATCCGCCTGTCGATCCCGCCGCTCAGCGAAGAGCGCCGCAAAGACCTCGTGAAACTGGTCAAGAAGAAGTCCGAAGAGCACAAAGTCGCGCTGCGCAACATCCGCCACAAGGCGAACGACGACGTCAAGGCGCTCGCCAAGGACGGAACGATCACCGACGATCAGATCAAGCGCGGCACCGATCAGGTGCAGAAGCTCACCGACAAGTACGTCAAGCAAGTCGACGATCTCGTGGTGGGCAAAGAAAAGGAGATCATGGAGGTTTAAGGATCGCCCGACGGAGCCGATTCGATGGACCTCGAAGACCTCACCATGCTGCCTTGGGTGCGCGCACGCCGAGCGCTCGGCGACCGGCCGCTCCGTTTCCGCGTCCTCGTACCGCCATACCCTGCGGTTGGGGTCGGTGAGCTGCGCGCGCTGCGCGTGATCCCACTCGGCGGCGAGCACGACGGTGCCTGGGAACTCGTCGCCGGCTACGACGGGTACGAGCGCCGCTGATGGAAGCCGTCGCCACCGCGCTGCCGCAGCACGTCGCGATCATCATGGACGGGAACCGCCGCTGGGCGCGCGCCCGCCGGCTTCCGGCGATCGAAGGCCACCGGCGCGGGATCGTCGCGCTGCGCGAGATCACGCGCGCGTGCAGCGACTGGGGCATTCCGATGCTGACCGTCTACGGCTTCTCGACCGAGAACTGGAAGCGCGACAAGACGGAGATCTCGCTGCTGCTCGACCTGTGCGTCTACTTCGCGCAGAGCGAACTGGCGGAGCTGTGCCGCAACGACGTACGCGTCAACGTGATCGGCCGCTACGAGCAGCTCCCGCCGGCGTCGAAGGGCGCGCTCGACGGACTGGTCGCGAGGACCGCGTCGAACCGCGGACTCATTTTGAATCTCGCGGTGAACTACAGCGCGCGCAGTGAATTGCGCGACGCGGTCGCGCGAATGATGCGCGACGTGCAGGCCGGCACGCTCGCTCCCGACGCGATCGAAGAAGAGACGCTCGGCGACTACCTCACGACCGCCGGGATGCCCGATCCCGACCTGCTGATCCGCCCCGGCGGTGAGTCGCGGCTCTCGAATTTTTTGCTGTATCAGGTCGCGCACGCGGAATTGGTGCTGCGCGACACGTACTGGCCCGACTTCAACCGCGCCGCGTTCGCCGACGCGCTGGCCGAGTACGCGCGCCGCCGGGTCGGGGCCGGCTGATGGCGACCCGCGCGGCGTCGGCCGCGGCCCGCGCGGCGGCCAAGAAAGCCAAGGAGCAGCAGCAGAAATCACCGGCGGTCAGCGCGCGGCGCGTCGTGATCGGATTGCTGCTTGCGATCGTAGGCCTGTCCGCCGTCGCGTATCCGCCCGCGTTCACCGTCATGGTCCTCGCCGTCGCGACCGGCTGCATCTACGAGTTCGCCGGGCTCTCCGCGCGCAAGGGGCCGGCGCTCGAACTGCCGGTCGCGGTCGCGGCGATCTGGGCCTATGTGATCCTCACCCACTTCGGGCTGATCCACCGCTACGAGGGGATTCTGCTCGCCGCGACGGTCGTCGTCGCGCTCGCGACCGCGACGTTCACCGCGCGCTCGGGCTACTTCGCGCGCAGCGGCTATACGCTGCTCGGCGTGCTCTACATCGGCAAGCTGCTGACGTACTTCATCGCGATTCGCGCGCTGCAGAACGGCGTCATCTGGACCGTGTGGATCATCTTCCTGGTCGGCTTCACCGACATCTTCGCGATGCTGGTCGGCACGGCGGTCGGCAAGCACCAGCTCACGCGGCTCTCGCCGAAGAAGACCGTCGAGGGCGCGATCGGCGGCTTCGTCGCGGCGCTCGTCCCCGGCGCGGCGATCGCGCTCGTGCCGACGGTCCACGTCGCGTGGTGGCAGGGCTTGATCGTCGCCGCGATCACCTCGGTGGCCGCGCAGGCCGGCGACCTCGTCGAGAGCGCGCTCAAGCGCGACGCGAAGGTCAAGGACGCCGGCTCGCTGATCTCCGGCCACGGGGGCGTCCTCGACCGCTTCGACTCGTACATCTTCGGCGGGATCGCGTTCTACTTCGCGTTGTATCTCATCGGGGTGATCTCGGAATACCGGCTGGTCAGCTCGTGACGGCCCTTCGACAAGCTCAGGATGACGGGCATGGCGCGTAAGCGCGTGGCGATCCTTGGCGCGACGGGGAGCATCGGGCGGCAGGCGCTCGACGTGATCGCGCGCCACCCGGAGCGGTTCGAGGTCGTCGGGCTTGCCGCGGGGCGGAACGTCGAGCTGCTGGCGGAGCAGGTCGCGCGGTTCAAGCCGTCCGTCGTCGCCGATGCGCGCGACGGTGCGGCGGGGCTGCACGCCGTTGCCTGCGAGAGCGGCGCCGAGATCGTCCTCGCCGCGACCGACGGTGCGGTCGCGTTCGACGCGGTCTTCGCCGCGGTCGATCGCGGGATCGACGTCGCGGTCGCCAACAAGGAGCTGGTCGTCGCGGCCGGCGAGCTGCTCGTCGCGCACGCGGCGCGCAGCGGCGCCCGGCTGCTCCCGGTCGACAGCGAGCACTCCGCGATCTTCCAGTGCCTGCAGGGCGCGCCGCGCGAACGGGTCGCAGCGGTGATCCTGACCGCCTCGGGCGGGCCGTTCTGGGAGCGCACGCGCGCGCAAATGGCCGACGCGACGGTCGACGACGCGCTGGCCCACCCGACCTGGCAGATGGGCGTGAAGAACACGATCGACTCGGCGACCCTGATGAATAAAGGGCTCGAGGTCATCGAAGCCTCCAAGTGGTTCGGGCTGCCGGGCGAACGGGTTCAGGTCGTCGTCCACCGGACTTCGGTCGCGCACGGCTTCGTCGTCTTCACCGACGGGAACGTGGTCGGCCAGCTTGCCGCGCCGGACATGCGGCTCCCGATCGGCTACGCTCTCGCCTATCCGGACCGGCTCGACGACCGGCCGGTCGCCGACGACCCGGTCGAGGCCCTGGGCGGCAAGCGCGGGGCCGCCCTGACCGCCCTCGCCTTCGAGCGTCCCGATATCGAGCGCTTCCCGTGCCTCAGGCTCGCATACGCGGCGCTGCGGCTCGGCGGGACCGCTCCGGCGGTGCTCTCCGCCGCGAACGAGGTGGCGGTCGCTGCCTTCGTCGCCGGGGAGATCCGGTTCGGGGACATACCGAATTGCATCGAAACCGCGCTGGACCGGGTCGGTAGCAGCAACCTGAGCCTTGACGCCGTCCGGGCGGCCGACCGCTCGGCCCGCGACGCGGCCCGCGCCTTCGTCGTTGATCGGGCAGCGAGGCCCACACGGAGTACATGACCGCTCAACAGATCATCGTCTACCTGCTGACCCTCTCGATCCTCGTGGTGCTCCACGAGTACGGGCACTTCATCGTCGCGCGGCGCAACGGGGTGCGGGTCACCGACTTCGCGGTCGGCTTCGGCCCGACGCTGCTCAAGTGGACCTCGCCGCGCACCGGGACGAATTACCGGATCAACGCGCTCCCGATCGGCGGCTACTGCCAAATGAAGGGCGAGGACGGGAAGTCGACCGAGGCCGAGCAGCAGCGCGAGTTCCGCAGCGGCGAGACGTTCGACCACGACAACTTCCAGGCCAAGCGCCCGCTGCAGCGGCTGGCGATCGTCCTGGCCGGTCCGGTCGCGAACTTCATCGTGGCGCTGGTGCTGCTGTTCGGCGCGGCGCTCGTCTTCGGCGTACCGAGCCCGAAGCCGACCACGATCATCATGCAGCTCATCCCCGGATACCCGGCCGAGAAGGCCGGGATGCGCGCCGGTGACCGCATCGTCTCGATCGACGGCGTGACGATCGCAGACGGCAACGCCCTGGTCGACACGATCCACCGCGCGGCCGGCAAGCGGCTCCACATCGTCTACGACCGCATGGGCGTCGACCACGAGGTCGACGTGACGCCCGTCCTCGACAAGGCCCCGAACGGAAAGTCGGAGGGCCACATCGGCTTCGCGCCGCTGCCGTCGGCGCACCGCGTCGGGATCGGCGAGGCGTGGATCACGGCTTGGGATCAGTTCACCGGCGTGATCGGCTCGACGCTCGGTGCGCTCGGTGGGCTCGTGACGCATCCGGCACAAGTCGCCGGCCAAGTGTCGGGGCCGATCGGGATGGCCCGCGCGACCGCACAGGCGCAGCAGTTCGGCCCGCTGGTCTCGCTGACGCTGGTCGCGATGATCTCGATCTCGCTCGGGATCTTCAACCTGCTCCCGGTCCCGGCGCTCGACGGCGGGCGCGCGGTGTTCATCCTGGTCGAAATGCTGCGCGGGCGCCCGGTCGATCCCGAAAAAGAAGCGCTCGTCCACGTCGGCGGCTTCGCGGTGCTGATCGCGCTGATGATCGCCGTCTCGTTCCACGACATCACCGCGGCCCTCTCCGGTCGCAGCGTCTTCTGACGCCGTCTGCTACGATAGGACCGATGATCCGCCTGCGACGCCAGACCAAGCCCGTGCTGCTCGAGAACAAGTCGAGCTGGTCGAAGGACGCCAAGAAAGTCTGGATCGGCGGCGATCACCCGATCGCGGTCCAGTCGATGACGACGACCGACACCGCCGACGCCGACAAGACGCTTGAGCAGGTCTACGGGCTTGCGATGGCCGGCTGCGAGATCGTGCGCGTGACGTGTCAGGACGCGCGCGACGCGGCGGGACTGCCGCACATCGTCGCGCGCTCGCCCGTGCCGATCGTCGCCGACGTCCACTTTGACCACAAGATGGCGCTCGCCGCGATCGAAGCTGGCGTCGCGAAGCTGCGGCTCAACCCCGGCAACATCACCGACCCGGTCAAGACGCGCGAGGTCGTCGCGCTGGCGATCAAGCGCGGCACGCCGATCCGAATCGGCGTCAACATGGGCTCGCTGGCCCGCGACTTGGAAGAAAAGCTCGGCCACACGCCCGAGGCGCTGGTCGCCTCGGCGCTGCGCCACGTCGACATCCTCGAAGAGCTGGGCCACACCGATATCGTGATCTCGGTGAAGGCGCACGATGCGGTCACGACGATCTACTCGTACCGCCTGCTCGCCAAACGGCTCGACGAGCGCGGCACGCCGTACCCGCTCCATCTGGGCGTTACCGAGGCGGGGCTGCCGCAGGACGGGACGATCAAGTCGTCGATCGGCCTGGGCGTCCTACTGTTCGAGGGGATCGGCGACACGCTGCGCGTCTCGCTGGCGGCCGACCCGGTCGAGGAAGTCCCGGTCGCCTGGGGGATCCTCAAGGCGCTCGGACTGCGCGAGAAGGGCTTCGACATCACCGCCTGCCCGTCGTGCGGCCGAGCGGAGATCGAGGTCGTCGAGCTGGCCCGCATGGTCGAGGCGATCGCCAAAGAGTACACCGCGCCGGTCAAAGTCGCGGTGATGGGCTGTGTCGTGAACGGTCCAGGCGAGTCTAAGATGGCAGATGTAGGTATAGCGGGGGGTAAGGGCAAGGGCGCGATCTACCGCAAGGGCGAGCTGGTCGGGACCTTCCCCGAAGCCGACTTGCTGGGTCGCCTCCGCCTCGAGATCGAAAAGGTCATCGAGGAGCAGTACCCGGACTACCTGCACGAGATCCGCCGTGAGCCGACCGCCGTCTGAATTCGTCCCGAGTGGACGCCTGATCGCAGCGACTGCCGTGACCGCCCTGGTCGCGTCGGCGGCGCTCGCCCTGGCGACCCCCGCGACGATCTCGGTCGACGGCCAGCGGCTCGCCTCCGACGTCCCGCCCGTGACGACCCCGGCCGGCGCCTACCTCCCGCTCCGCGCTGTCGCCGAGGCCGCGGGCGCGCAGACGACGTTCGACACGGCGACCGGCGAGATCGTCGTCCGCCGCGGCACCGACGTCCTCACGATGCACGCCGGCTCGACCGCCGCCACGATGAACGGCCATACCGTCGCCCTCGGCCACGCGCCCTTCACCGTCCACGGCCGCACGATGGTCGCCGGCGCAACCGTCGCCGCCGCCCTCGGCTCCACGGTCCGCTTCGACGCCAAACACAGCCGCGTCATCGTCCGCACGCCAGGCGTCGTCGTCGCCGGCGCCGCCGACGACGAACCGTAGCGCGCGCAAAGCGCGTATTTCGTAGCAGCGACCCCTAGCTGACGAGACCCACCGGCGTGATAGCGCCGGTGCGGTGAAGTATAGACAAATCGAGGCGCTGTTGCGTAAGAATGGTTGGGTCTGGGTTCGCACCAATGGGTCGCATCGGATGTTCGAACATCCGGCGCATCCGCGAGCGGTTGCCGTGCCATTTCACGGCGCGTCGAAGGACCTCGGTACTCGGTTGGCGGTGAGAATCCTCAAACAGGCAGGACTACGATGACGTTCATGATTCGAATGGATCAGTGCCCCGATGGCAGTTGGGGCGTCATGGTGCCCGATCTTCCGGGATGCTACAGCTGGGGCGAGACGCGTGAAGCAGCGGCCCGCAACGTGGTCGAGGCGATCGAGGGATACATCGACGTATCGCGCGAGTACGGGAAGCTTCTTCCCGATGAAGCCCGAGGGGCGCGACCGGACGAACTGATCGAGATCACGATAGGACCTGATCTCGCGGACGACGATCTGGACGACGTTCTGCACGAGGCATAGCCGACGTGAAAAACGTGCTGATCAGGTCGCGTTCGAGATACTCGCGAACATGAGCACAAACGTCCTGGACCTGGTCGTCCAAGCGCTGCCGCACCTGCGTGGCGGCCTGGGCGAGGACTCGGCGACGTTTACTGCCCGGCTGCTCTACGAAAACCTCGAGCTGGACGCGTGCGCGGTCGTCGACATCGAGCGTGTGCTCGCCTATGTCGGGCGCGGCGAGGATCATCACGTCGTCGGTGGTCCTTCGCTGACCGGGCTCACCCACCGTGCGATCGCGACCGGGCGGGTTTGCACGGCGCGTACGCGTGAGGAGATCGACTGCCCGGTCCCCGGCTGCCCGCTGACCTCGGTGACGATCGCGCCGTTCATCGTGCGCGGCGCGCCGGTCGGTGCGCTCAAGCTCTATCGCGCCGGGACGCCGATCGCCGAGGACGACGAGAAGGTCGCGGTCGGGCTGGCGCGCGTTTTTTCCGTGTCGCTCGAAGCGGCGGAGCTGGATGCACGCGAGGCGCTCATCACGCAGGCCGAGCTGGACGCGCTGCGCGCGCGCGTCTCGCCGCACTTCCTGTTCAACACGCTCACGACGATCGCGGCGCTGACGCGGACCGATCCGGATCGGGCGCACGACCTCGTCGTCGATTTCGCCGAGTACTTCCGCGATTCGCTCGCGCAGCATGCCGAGTTCGTCTCGCTCGACGAAGAGATGGAGCACGTCGAGCAATACCTGCGCTTCGAGCACGCGCGGTTCGGCGAGCGGCTGCGCGTCGCGTACGAGATCGACCCGCGCGCGCGGATCGCGCTCGTCCCCGTCCTCTCGGTGCAGCCGCTGGTCGAGAACGCGATCGGGCACGGCCTCGGGCCGAAGGGCGGCGGCGGGACGGTGCGGATCGTCGCGCGTCCCGATGGCGAGGGCACGCAGATCGCGGTCAGTGACGACGGCGTCGGCTTCACACCCGGCGCGCACGTGCGCAGCAGCGGGATCGGGATCGGGATGGACAACGTCAACCAGCGGCTCGTGAAGCTGTTCGGCCCGGCGAGCGCGCTGCGCGTGACGAGCGCACCAGGCCACGGGACGACCGTCGCGTTCCACGTCCCCGCGCACGTCCCGGCCGCGGCGCGCTAGTGCGGGTCCTCGTCGTCGACGACGAGCCGCTGGTTCGCAGCGAGCTGGTCTACGCGCTCGGCAAGGTCGCGGGCGAGGTGCAGGTCACCGAGGCGCCCGATGCGGTCGAGGCGCTGCGCGAACTCGCCGGCGCGGCGTACGACATCGTTTTCCTCGACATCAACCTGCCGGGTCTGAGCGGCTTGGAGGCGACGAAGATCATCAACGCGCTGCCGAACGCGCCGCAGGTCGTCTTCGTCACCGCGCATGACACGCACGCGGTCGACGCGTTCGAGCTGGCCGCGTTCGACTACGTCGTCAAGCCGGTCTCGCAGGAACGGCTCGCGCGCACGCTCGACCGGCTGCGCGCGCTGCGCGAGAGCACCGCGCCACCCGCCGCGCCGCCGAACGGCAACCCCTCGCGCGTCGCGCTCGAGGACGGCGAGCGCACGCGGCTGGTGAAGATCGCCGAGATTCGCTACGTGCAGGCGAACGGCCATGTCGTGACGGCGCGCGTCTTCGACGGCGACCTGCGCTGGAAAGGCGCGCTGGCCGAGGCCGCGGCGCGGCTCGAACCGAGCGGGTTCTTGCGCGTCCACCGCGCGTATCTGGTCAACCCCGAACGCGTCGTCGAGGTCGAGCCGTTCTTCGGCGGCACGTACCTGCTGCGCGTCGACGACAAGGCGCGCAGCGAAGTCCCCGTGTCGAGGAATTACCTGCCCGCGGTGCGCAAAGCCCTGGGCTTGTGAGCCTCCACCGCCGCACGTTTCTGGGCGCGCTCGGCGCCGCCGTTCTCGCGCCCGCAACCGCCGGCGCGGCGCAGCGCGCGATGCCTACGCCGAAGGTCGTCGCCGAACAGGTCCGCGCCGAGTTTCTCCACGCCTGGAACGGCTACAAGCTGCTGGCCTGGGGGCGCGACGAAGTGCGGCCGGTCTCGGGGACGTCCAACGACTTCTTCGTTGAAGGCCACTCGGTCGGGCTCTCGATCGTCGAGGCGATGGACACGCTCTACGTGATGGGGCTCGACGACGATCTTGCGCGGTGCGTACGCTGGATCGGTGACCACCTCGACTTCGACATCGACGGTGACGTGCAGATGTTCGAGGCCGTGATCCGGCTCGTCGCCGGCCTGACCGCCGGCTACTACGCGACGGGCGAGAAGATGCTGCTCGACCGCGCGCGCGATCTGGCGGACCGGCTGCTGCCGTGCTTCACGAAGTCGCCCTCGGGCGCGCCGTACCGCTACGCCAACCTGCGCACCGGTGCAGTTCGCGAGCCCGCGATGAACCTGGCCGAGATCGGCAGCAACATCCTCGAGTTCGGCGACCTCTCGCGGTTGACCGGCGATCCGAAGTACCTCGCCGCGTCGAAGCGCGCGTACGCCGCGGTGATGGCGAAGCGTTCGCCGATCGGGCTGCTGGCGACGTACTTCGACGTCGAGCGCGGCGAGTTCACGAAGTCGGTCGACGTCGCGCCGAACCCGCCGGTCGACTCGTTCTACGAGTACCTGTGGGGCGGCTGGCAGATGCTCGGCGATACGCAGTGCCGCGACTGGTACCGCGAAGTGACCGACGCGATCCTGAAGTATCAGGTCGACCACGTCGACGGCCGTTTGTGGTTTCGCCAGGTCGACTACATGACCGGTGCGCCGGCCGGGACGCGCCAGGTGGAGCTCGCGGCGTTCTATGCGGAGCTGG
>JAFAMK010000163.1 GCA_019233415.1 Vulcanimicrobiota bacterium | reverse complement strand
GGTCATTCGCGCCCCGTAGCATGCCTTGCCGAAGTGCTGGGCCGCCTCGACCAAGGCATCCAGTTCTTCGCAGCTGACTTCGTAGTCGTCGCGCAGGCTTGCGTGCGAGACATTCATCATGCGGCCGAACGCGGTGAGGTCGCCTTTGCGCAGCGCGGGGACTGCCGCTTGGGTGCGTTCGTCTTCGGTGACGACGTGTCGGCAGCGGCGGTAGATCGTCTCTGGAAGCGCGTCGCGTGCGGCTTCGAGTTGCGCCGGCGTCACGTCGCGGAGCGCGCGAATCCCCGGATAGCGCGCGGCGAGCAGAGCGACGCCCTCTTCGCACTCGGCGCGTCGCTGGTTGTAGGCACTGTGCGCGAGGTCATGTTTGATCCGGGAGTCGCAGACGACGATCGCGGCGCGGTCCGGGAGCGGGAGATAGGTCGCTTCGAGTGAGCGGGTATCGAGCAACAGCGCGGTCTTCGCATGTGCGTTCGCGCAGACGTACTGGTCCATGATTCCGCTGCGTATTCCGGCGTGTGCGTGCTCCGCGCGCTGCGCGGCGAGGGCGAGCGCGACCCGGTCGATCGGGAGTCCGGCGAGTTCGAGCATCGTCAGGCCGACGCCGACCAGCACGGCGGCCGACGAGCTGAGGCCTGCCCCGAGCGGGAGGTCGCCGTCGAGCGCGAGGTCGGCGCCGCGCAGTGCCGCGCCGTCGTGCTGCAGTTCGACGAGGATGCCACGGACACGGTCGCTCCAGTCGCCGAGCACGCCGCTGATGAGCGCATCGAGGTCGAAGGTGCGCACGCCGTCGAAGCCGCGCGAGCGCACGGTCACGCTGCGGTCGTCGCGCGGCGCGGCGGCGATCCAGATCGCGTGCGTGAGAGCAGTCGGGAGGACGAAGCCGTCGTTGTAGTCGGTGTGCTCGCCGATCAGGTTGACGCGGCCCGGCGCGCGCACGAGCATCGGCGCGCGGCCGAGTTCGCGCACGAAACGCCCCGCCAGCGCGTCGGCGACCGGCGAGCCAACGCCCTTCATGGGCTCACGCGAAGACCAGGTTCAGCGCAACGCACGCGACGAGCACGATCCCGGCGAGCACGGCCGGTCGTGCGTACCAGGGCAGCGCGGAATCGTTCTGTCGCGGCGTCAGCGAGTACACGAGGCCGACGAGCTTGCGTTCGTCCGGTGCCGGCGTTACGAGGCTGATGACGACCGTCGTGATGAAGCAGGCCGCGAAGGCGAAGATCGCGGTGTAGAAATTCTGCACCATTTCGCTCGGGTAGATGTGTGCGATCGCGAGCCAGCCGCCCTTGAGACCGACGGCGTCACCGGCCGGGAGCGTGAGCCCGTGGTGGATCGCGGCGCCGAGCGTGCCGGCGAGGAGGCCGAAGAAGGCACCGTGTCCGGTCGTGCGCTTCCAGAACTGGCCGAGCAGGAACGTCGCGAAGAGCGGCGCGTTCACGAACGCGAAGACGAGCTGCAGCGCGTCCATGATGTTGTTGAACTGCGCCGCCATGTATGCCGCCGCGACCGAGAGCAGGATGCCGACGACCGTCGCGATGCGCCCGACGTTCAGGTAGTGCAGGTCGGACGCGCCGCGGCGGATGTACGCTTCGTAAATGTCGTGGGTCCAGACGCTGTTGAACGCGGTAACGTTCCCGGCCATCCCCGACATGAAGCTCGCGAGCAGCGCCGTCACGCCGAGCCCGAGCAACCCGACGGGGAGAAAGTTCAGCAGCAGCGCGGGGATGACGAGGTTGTAGTTCAGCACCGGCTTGCCGCTCGCGTCGACGACCGGCTTTCCGTCGAGGCCCTGCTGGTACGGGATCAGGCCGTTCCCCGCGAAGCCGCGTGCCTGGTCGACCGTCAGCATCGCACCGGACGCGGTCGCCTGGACCGGCGCACCGGCGTGCGCGGCATGGGAGGCGAGCGGAAAGGCGGCGAGCGCGATCAGTCCCGGCAGAATGACGAGGAACGGAAAGAACATCTTCGGCACCGCCGCGAGCAGCGGCGTGCGGCGCGCGTCGAGCATGTTTCGCGCGGCCATCGCGCGCTGCACGAGCAGATAGTCGGTGCACCAGTACCCGAACGAGAGCACAAAACCTAGCCCCGCGATCAGCCCGAAGAGATCGACGCCGAGCAGATTGGTCGAGGGCTGCGCCATGCCGTGCCAGGAGTGCGTGAACGCCGCCGGGAGCGTGTGGGTGATTCCTGCCCAGCCGCCGCTCGCGTTCAACCCGATCACGACCAGCGGAAAGAAGCCGGCGACGATCAGGAAGAACTGCAGCACCTCGTTGTACATCGCGCTGCGCAGGCCGCCGGCGACGATGTAGACCAGCACGATCGCCGCGGTGATGAGGACCGACGCGTCGAAGATCGCGTGCTGCGAGAGGTGGAGCGCCGCGAACGGCGCGTCGAGGATGTGCAGCGTGATGACGAGCTGCGCCATCGCGTACATCGAGATACCGGACGAGAAGACCGTCATCACCGCGAACGAGATCGCGTTGAAGCCGCGCGTCTTCTCGTCGAAACGCATCGCAAGATATTCGGGGACCGAGCGCGCTTTCGAGCCGTAGTAGAACGGCATCATGAACACGCCGACGAAGACCATTGCCGGGATCGCGCCGATCCAGTAGAAGTGCGCGGTCGAGATGCCGTACTTCGCACCGGAGGCGGCCATCCCGATCACTTCCTGCGCGCCGAGGTTTGCGGAGACGAACGCGAGCGAGGTGACCCAGAGCGGCATCGCGCGCCCGGCGAGGAAGAACTCGCCGCTGTTCTTCGTGCGCCGTGTCAACAGGAACCCGATCCCGAGCACCACCGCGAAGTAGGCGACGACGATCAGCCAGTCGACAGCCGAGAGCTGGATCATGCGACGCCGAACCGGTAGATGGTCGTCGAGCGGAACGTCGCACCGGGCCGCAGCACCGTCGACGGAAACGCTGGGCGGTTCGGCGAGTCGGGGAAGTGTTGCGTCTCCAGCGTGAAGCCCTCGCGCGGTGCGTAGCGATGCAGCCCGTTGGCCCGACTATCGACGGCATCCAGGAAATTCCCGCTGTAGAACTGCACCCCAGGCTGGTCGGTCGCGCACGCCAGCGTCCGCCCGGAGCGCACTTCGCGCACGAACGCGCACGGCCGCAGCGTTCCGGCCGTCCCACGCACGACCCAGGTGTGGTCGTAGCCGTGCGCCAGTGCGAGCTGCGGGTCGTCGCCGTCGATCCGCGCGCCGATCGCGGTCGGCCGGCGGAAGTCGAACGGCGTCCCCGCGACCGCCCGCACCTCGCCGGTCGGGATCAGCGCCGCGTCGGTCGGCAAGTATGCGTCCGCCTCGATGACGAACTCGTGGTCGAGAATCGACCCCGCGCACGCACCGGCGAGGTTGAAGTAGGCGTGGTTGGTGAGATTCACGACCGTGGGCGCATCGGTCGTCGCCGTATAGTCGATTCGCAGCGCATCATCGTCGAGCCGGTACGTCACCGTCACGTCGAGCCGCCCGGGGAATCCCTGGTCGCCGTCGAGACTCACGTGCCGCAGCACGATCGCCGACTCCGTCGCCTTCACTACCGACCACGTCACGGAAGCAAACCCCACCGGCCCACCGTGCAGCACGTTCGCCCGCGCACCATCGTTGCACGGTATCTCGTACACCACTCCGTCGAGCACGAACCGTCCACGCGCGATTCGGTTCGCGAACCGCCCGATCGTCGCGCCGACGTACGGGCTCGCGCGGTAGTCGTCGAGCGTCGAGCAGCCAAGCACGACGTTCGCGTACACGCCGTTGCGATCGGGCGCGTCGAGCGCGACTAACCGCGCGCCGTACGCGGCGACGCGCGCACGCAGCGTCGCGCAGCGCAGCTCGTGCGTGTCGACGGCTCGTTCCTCCGCTACGACGGCAGTGGGGCTAGTGCGGCGAGACGCTCGTCCTCGAGCTGGTCGCGCGTGATCTCGTCGAGCCAGGCGCACGAGAGCATCCCGTCCGCTCGGAAGACGATCGTCGTCGGCAGCTTGATGTCGTGGTCCGGAAACAGGCCGAACAACTGCCTCTTGCGGTCCATCGCGATCGGATACGAAATCGCGAACTTCTTGCGGTAGGCACGAACGGTGTCGTCTTCCTCGTGCGCGTCGAGCCCGATCACCACGGTGTCACCGTCGTCGGCGTGCGCGCGTGCGAACTCGACGACCGTCGGCTGCTCTCTCCGGCACGGCGGGCACCAGCTCGCGAAGATGTTCACGAAAACAGCTTTCCCGCGATACGCTGAGAGCCGGAACTCCGGCCCGTCGAGCACCTCGAGCGTCCAGTCGAGCACGCGGTGCTCCGGCAAAAGCACGACGCCGTTCGCACCGTGGACGTGCGGCGTCGGCGAAGGCGCCGACTTCGCCGACCGCGCAAGCGAAGGCCGGGGTAGCGCAGCGCACGCCGCCACACCGAAAACGAAGGTCGCCCGTGAGAGCACCGTATCCCGCCTACAGTGCGCGCACGATGGACGCGCAGGATGGGCAGAGCGTCGGGTGTGTAGGATCGGTGCCGAGTTCGAGGTATTTCCAGCAGCGCTGGCACTTTTCGCCGTCGGCGGGGACGACGACGACGCTGGCGGTGCCGTTCGGCGCGACGCCGATGCTGCGCAGCGACGAGACGACGAGCGCTTCGCGCAGGTTGTCGCCGAGCGCGACGAAGCGGTCGTAGAACGGCGCCTGCACGTCGACGCGCGCCTCGAGCTGGAAGTCGCGAATCCCCTCGCTCGCCGCGACCTGCGCGCGCAGCTCCTTGAGCAGCGCCCACGCCGCGAGCGCGTCCTCGTCCACAGCAGCAACGCGGGGGAATGCTACGTCGAACACCGACTCGGCTTCGCCGCGGAGCGGCGCAGGCAAAAACTGCCACGCCTCTTCGGCCGTGAACGAGAGGATCGGCGCGAGCAGGACGCAGAGTGTCCGGAAGATTTCGAGCAGCGCCGAC
>JAFAMK010000076.1 GCA_019233415.1 Vulcanimicrobiota bacterium | reverse complement strand
CGCGCCTCGTTCGCGTCGAGCGGGTCGAGCGCGAACCACTCGTCGACGCGGTCGGCCAAGTTGCGGCGCGCCTCGACGCGCCCGCGCAGTTCGCTCTGGCCGAACAGGATCACGTTCATCAGCTTGCGCTGCGGCACGTCGTAGTTCAGCAGCAGCCGTAGCACTTCGAAGATCTCGTCGCTCGTGTTCTGTGCTTCGTCGACCAGCAATGCGAGCGTGAGCCCGTCGAGGACCGCCGCGTCGTACAGGTAGTTCTTCAGTGCGTTCTTGAGCGCGGCCGGCGAGCGCGGCGGGAGGGCGAGCCCGAACGAGCGCGCGACGGCGAGCAGAAACTCCGTCTCGCTCGCGAACGACGGGTCGAGGATCTTGCCGAGCCTGACGTCGTCGCGGCCGAGCAGCTCGCGCTCGATCTGCGCCATCAGGCTCGTCTTCCCCGTCCCGGGATCGCCGACGACGACCTGCAGCCCGCGGGATTCGAGGACCCCGCCGACCAGGCGTTCGCGTGCGCGCGTCAGCGCCGGCGTCGCCCGGTAGAAGTGCGGATCCGCCGTGTCAAGGAACGGATCGCGCTCCAAACCGAAGTGCCGGTAGTACGGAGTCATCCGAGTCCTTGCTTCGGCGCCCCAGCCTGAGCCGGCCTTTGCTTCAGCGTAAGGTGTGCGTTGCCGATACGTAAGCGGTGAAAGCGGTGATCCTGGCCGGGGGCCTCGGCACCCGGATCAGCGAGGAGACGACCACGCGGCCGAAGCCGATGGTCGAGCTCGGCGGCCGGCCGGTTCTGTGGCACATCATGAAGACGTACTCCGCCTACGGGATCGACGACTTCATCGTCTGCTGCGGCTACAAGGGCTACGTCATCAAGGAGTACTTCGCCAACTACGCGCTGCACGCGTCCGACGTGACGTTCGACATGCGCGAGCGATCGATGCGCGTGCACAACAATACTGCGGAGCCGTGGTCGGTGACGCTGGTCGACACCGGCGAGAACACGATGACGGGCGGCCGGCTGCGCCGCGTGCGAAGCTATCTCGACGACGAGCCGTTCTGCTTCACGTACGGCGACGGGCTCTCCGACGTCGACATCCGCGCCAGCATCGCGCATCACCGCGCCTCGGGCGCGCTCGCGACGATGACGACCGTGCAGCCGGCGGGGCGGTTCGGCGCCGTGCAGCTCGACGCGCAGAAGATCATCGCGTTCAACGAGAAGCCGCTCGGCGACGGCGCCTGGATCAACGGTGGCTACTTCGTCCTCTCGCCGGGCGTCTTCAACTACATCGACGACGATCAAACGGTGTGGGAGCGCCGACCGCTGGAACGGCTCGCCGCGGACGGGATGCTCTCGGCGTTCATGCACGATGGGTTCTGGCAGCCGATGGACACGCTGCGCGACAAGACGATGCTCGAGGAGCTGTGGGCGACCGGGCGCGCCCCTTGGAAGGTCTGGTCGTGAGGCTGAACTCCGGCTGGTGACTCCAGCGCGCACCGTTCTGCTGCTCGGCGCGGCGCAGTATCTCGCCCCGTCGATCGTTGCGCTGCGTGCCGCAGGCTTTCGCACCGTGACGCTCGACCGCGACGTGAGCGCGCCGGGACATGCGTTCGCGGACGCGTTCGCCGTCGCCAGCCTTAGCGACGCGATGGAGATCACCAAAGCCGCGCGCGACGTGAACGCATCCGTCATCGTACCGGGAACCGAGGCCGGGGTGATCGCCGCCGCCGAGGCGAGCGAACGGCTCGGGCTCCCGACCATCGGGGTGGAGCTGGCGTTGCGCTGCACCGACAAAACGGCGATGCGGGCGGCGTGGCAGGCGGCCGGGCTCGCGCAGCCCATGTTTCGTGCGGTCGAGAGCCCGGACGCGCTGGAAAGCGCGCTGCAGGACTTCGGTTTGCCGGCGGTCGTCAAACCGGCCCGCAACGGCGGCAGCAAGGGCGTCTCGGTCGTCCTGAGCCCGGACGCGATCCCCTTCGCGGTCGACGACGCCGTTGCGAACTCCGCGGACGGTCGTTTCATCGTCGAACGTTTCGTTCCCGGCCCGCTCTTGACGGCCGACGGTTTCGTGCGCGGCGACGAGGTGTTCGTCGCAATCGTCGGCGACGTCGAGACGCAGTCCTCGACCCGTCACCGCGTCAACCTCGCCTTGAACTATCCCGCCGCCTATCCGCCGGCGGTGGTCGCCGAAGCACGCGCGCTGATCACCGCGGCGATCCGCGGGCTCGGCTTGCGCACCGGCGCATTCCATATCGAGTGCATCGTCGGTGACGACGGCGTCGTGCTGGTCGAGGTCGCGGCGCGCGGCGGCGGCTCGTACCTGTCGAGCACGATCGTCGGTGCGGTGTGCGGTCTGTCAGGGCCGGTGACCTTCGCGCAGCTGCTGCTCGGCGATCCCGTCGCGCTGCGACCGCTGCACGAGCGTGGCGCGGTGTTGCGCTTTCTGCAGGCTCCAGACGGCATAGTGGACGAGATCGATGGTCTCGAGCAGGCGCGTGCGTTGCCGGGGATCGTCGAGCTCGACGTCGCGCTGACACCGGGGTCACGCGGTGGCCCCGTCGCGTTCGACAACGCCCGGCACGGTCACGTCGTCGCGGTCGGCGCGACGCGCGCCGAGGCCGTCGCGCGCGCCGATGCGGCCGCGCGCACGATCGCGTTCCGAATGCGCGATCAGCGACCGGCAAGCGTCTCGTAGCCGCGAAACACGGTCATGTCGTCGTCGAACGAATCGTCGCGGTCGACGATTACGGTGAACTCGAACGGCATATAGTCGTGGCGCAGCACGGCGCGGCGCGAGTATCGCAGCGCGAGCGTCAGCGCGCGCTCGGGGCTCGTGTACGCGTTCTCGGGGCGCCGAAACACGGCGCGGTCGGAGAGGAAGTTGATCGCGAAGCCGCGCCGCGCGTGCGCGGCGAAGAGGTCGAACGTGCGCTCGACGTATGCGTCGTGGTTCGCGACGCCGAAGTTGTGCATCCCCGACGCCACGACGACGTCGTAGTCTTGTGTCAGCCCCTCGGCGATTGGGTCGCCGACGGAGAACACCCCGTCGGGATACACGGAGTGCGCGACCTCGATCAGCTTCGGGTTGAGGTCGATGCCGTGGTAGGTCACGTCCCAGCCGCACTGCCGTGCATATCCGAAGAGGTCGCCGAAGCCGCAGCCGACATCCAGGACCGAGGTTCCCGGCGCTCCACCGAGATTCCAGTACGCGAGTAGGATCTCGTAGCGAAGGCGGTGCTTCGGCTTGTTCCAGCCGAGCGTCTCGGGCGCGTAACCGTACGTTTCCAGGCGCGCGTCGTAGAGCGCGCGTAGGCGCGCAACTTCGTCGGGCGTCATTCCCATGCGTGGTCGATTCGCAAGAAACGCGCGAGCGAGCGGTACGCGACGTCCCGACGTGGTTCGTCGCCGAGCCCGTCGGTGAGCGTCTCGAACCGCTCTCGAACGGCGGCGTGATCGTATTCAGGGTGATCGACACCGAGACAGACCCGCCGGTGGAACCCCGAGAAGAGGTAGCGCAAGTCGGCGTCGAGCGAGCTGCCGCGGTATTTCATCAGCGTGAACGAGACGTCGAGGAGGAGGTGCTCGTCGTGCCGCGCGAGCTGCGCCCAGCGCAACAGTTCGACGTCGCCACCGTGGAGCAAGATCATCCGCACGTCGGGGACGCGCTTGAGCGACGCGACGAGCGCGTAGAGCGGGTCGCGATCCGGATACGACGCGATCGGCCCGTGCAGGTAGGTGCAGAGCATGACGACGAGGTCCCGGTCGCGCGCGCCGGTGAGCGCGGCGACGAACGCTTCGTCGTCGAGTGCGAACCGTCCGAAGCGCGGATGGAGCTTGATTCCGCGGAAGCCGAGTTCGCGCACGGTGTCCAACTGCGCGGCGAGATCGGACGCGCGCGGGTCGATCCCGGCGAACGGTACGAGCTGCGCGTGTTGCCGACACATCGCCGCGAAGCCCTCGTGCGTGTAGTCCCCGACGTCGGCGAGCCCGACCGCGCACGCCATTGCGTACCCGTGCGCGTTCATCGATGCGATCAGGGTCGCGGCGCGTGCGTCGCGGTCGGTCTCGAGCCAGTGGCCGGAGACCGTCGGGTGGGCGAGTGCGTCGAAGAGCGGGATCACGTCACGGCGACGCAGCGCAGGTAGCCGCCCGGACTGCTCGTCATCAGCAGCTTGCCGTTGTAGAACGGGTCGGCCTGGAAGCGATCGGTTTCGGCGAGGTACGCGCGCAGCGCTGTCAACGGGTTGTTCTCAGGCCCCCAGTCACGCACGCGCAAGCGCGCCGCCTCGGGGATGCCGAGCCCCGTGTCCGCGACGACGAGGAATTGGCCGGGCGTCACAAACGGAGCGTAGCGGCGCAGCTCGGCGAGCACGTGCGCGTGCGAATGGTCGCTGTCGAGCACGACCATGACGCGCGCGCCGGCGGGGATCAGCGCACGGACGCGTTCCACCGTCGCGTCGTCGACCGACGATCCTTCGATCAACCGAATGCGGTGTGCGAGCGGGTGCCGCTCGATCGACTCGCGGTTGTGCGCGCGGATGTCGATGTCGACGCCGACGACGATCCCGTCGCCGCCCAGCATCTGCAGGATCGAGGCGAAGAAGACGAGCGAGCCGCCGCGGGCGACGCCCGTCTCGACGACGACGTCGGGCTTCGTTTCCCAGATGATTTCCTGGAGCGCGACGACGTCGGGTGGAAGTTGGACGATCGGCAGGCCGAGCCAGCTCCAGAGATAGGTGTAGTTGTGGGCCGCCGCATCGATCTGAACATTCGCCGCGCGGTGGAGGAGGTCGCGGTCCTCGGCGAGCCGGGCCGCTCGCTTGCGCTTTTCGTCCTCGAATTCGAGGCGGTCGTCTCGCACGTCGTCCTTTCGCGTTCGTCGCCCGCTCGCGCGGCCTAAAACAGCAGGCGCGAAGTGCCGATACGTTTCCGAGGAGGAGTCGCCGACCCTCCTGCATTTTCGCTACGGTTCGGCGAGTACCGGCACTCGCAGGGTATGAGGAGTTCGGCGTTGCCCCCGTTTCCACGCGGTGTCGGAGCGCTCAGCCAACGTGTCGGCGCGATCCCGGAAGCCTTGTCGATCTGGATGAATCAGATCGTGTACGACCTGCGCGCGCGCGGCACGGACCTCACCGTCCTCTCCCTCGGCGAAGCGTTCTTTCAGATCCCGTGGTTCGGACTCGACAGCGTCGACGCCGACCGGGCGAATCACTACAGCAGCAGCCGTGGCCTGCCCGAGCTGCGCGCGCAGATTGCCGCGTATTACGCCCGAGAGTACGGTTCGGTGATCGACCCCGATCGCGAGTTACTGATTACCGCCGGGTCGAAGATGGCGATCTATCTGACGCTGCTCGCGACGCTCGACCGCGACGACGAGGTCGTGATTCACGAGCCGGCGTGGCTGAGCTACCCGGAGCAGGTGCGCCTCGCCGACGCGGTTCCGTGTCTCGTCCCGTACGACGTCGACGTCGCGGAATTGCCGTCGTACTTCGGTCCTCGCACGCGGATGGTGATTCTCAACAACCCGAACAATCCGGCAGGCCGCATGTACGACGCCGACGAGTTGCGCGCCCTGCACCGCGCCTGCCGCGAACGCGATGTCGAGTTGCTGGTCGACGAGGCATATAGCGACTTCGTCCTGGACGCGCCGTTCGTCTCGCTCGGCGCCGTCGCGCCGGACCGCGACGGTGCGACCGTCGTGAACTCACTCTCCAAGAACCTCGGCGTCTCGGGCTGGCGGATCGGCTACGTCGTTGCGCGCGCCGAGTTGATCGACGCCTGTCTCAAACTGAATCAGCACCTCATCACCTGCGCGCCGACCGTGCTGCAACTGTACCTAGCGCGTCATTTCGAGGCGCTGACCGCAGCGACGCTGCCGCAGGCGCGGGCGGTCGTCGAGAAGCGTGCGCGAATCGCGCGCGCGATGGAGCGGCTCGGCCTGAGCCATCTCGGCGGTTCGTCGACGTTCTATTTCTTCGTCTCGACCGGCGACTATCCGGGGAGCGGGCTCGACCTCGCGGCGACGCTGCTGCTCGACGACGGTATCGCCGTCGTCCCGGGCTCGGCCTACGGCGCGAGTACCGAGCGCTTCGTGCGCATCTCGATCGGTACCGAGCCGGAGGAACGCATCGTCGCAGCGCTCGAACGCCTGCGCTCGCGGCTCGATCAGCGACTGCCCGACCCGGTCCCTGCTGCCGAGCGCTTGCGCCGGGCGGGTTTCACGCCCTTCGAACGTGCCCGCAGCACGGTGACGGCGGCCGGGCGATGAACGGCGAGTCCATCATGATGGAAGAACGCTATCCGCTGGTCAGCATCCTTATCCCGAACTACAACTACGTTCACTACGTGGGACAGGCCGTCGACAGCGCGCTCGTGCAAACCTACCCGAACGTCGAAGTCGTCGTCTCCGACAACTGCTCGACCGACGGGGCGTGGGAGCTGCTCAACGCGCGATACGGCGACAACCCGCGCGTGCGTCTGCATCAGAACCCGAGCAACCTGGGGATGGCGGGGAATTTCGACCGCGTCCTGGAGCTCGCTCGCGGGCGCTACATCATGTGGCTCTCCTCAGACGACTTCCTCTACCCGACACACGTCGCGCAGCTCGAAGCGCGCTTCGCCGAGACGCCGAAGCTCGACGTCGTGTACGGCAACGCGTACTTGGCGCACAATGACGGCGCCATCTATTCGATGCGCGCGCTGCCCGGCCAGTTTCCCGTCGACTACGTCGACGCGCGCGACGAGTTGGTCGAGAACTTCACCACGCCCTGCCCGGTATGCTTTCCCTGCCTGCTCTTCAAGCGCGACGTGCTCGCGGAGCCCGGCATCTGGGGCGATCGCGAGGGTGGCGAGTTGGCCGGCGACTGGGAAGTCGTCATGCGGTTGGCGCTCGCCAACAAGCGCTTCGCCTACGTCGCGCAGCCGAGCATGGTGATTCGGGTGCACGACGGGCAGCACTCCGGCGCCGACTATCACCTGACGGGTCAGAACGTCGTCGAGTTCGCGCGCTTCGTCGAACGCTACTGCGACCATCCCGAGTTCGTGCGCCGCATGCGCGGCCGTGAGCTCGGCGTCGTGCAGTTCTTGGACACGCTGATCTCCAGCGCCGCGACGATGAACGGCGGGCGATCGCCGTTCGACGAGGGCCGGCGGGCATGGCTCCTCGGGCTCCAGGACCGGTTGCGTGCGCGTGCCGCGGTCTACGAACCGGCGCGCGTGCGCGAATCGCGGGTCAGCGTCGTCGTCGAGTCGGCCGGTTCACCTCCGGCGCTCCTGCGCGCGCTCGACTCCGTCGTTGCCCAGCGCTTCGCGGCGTGGGAGCTGGTCGTCGTCGATCATGGCGCCGTCCCGGTCGGGAACGTGCTGCGCGCGCACGACGCGTGGAGCCGTATCTCGTACCTGCGCCTGCCGACGCCGCATCTCCCGGGCGCCGCGCGCAACTTCGGGTTGCGGATGATTCGCGGCGAGTACGTCGCGTTTCTCGACCCGAACAGCCGCTTCACCCCGGACCATCTTGAGCGCTGCATGGAACGGCTCGCGCAGGGCGACACGCAGGTCGCCTATGGGGCGGCGCGCCTCGTCCTCGAAGTCGAACCGGTCGTCGCGCAGTTCGTCGGCGAGATCGTCCCGTTCGGAGGCACCGAGGAGGATGTCGCGCTGCTCGACGTCGCACCCGCACTTCCGCTCGACGCGCTGGTGCTCTATCGCGGTTTGTTCGACCGCGTCGGCCGCTTCCACGACGCGGCGCCGATCCTCGACGACTGGGAGTTCACGCTACGGCTCGCGCGTTCGACGCGCCTGGCGCCGACCCGCGCGAGGACCGTCGACGTGA
Source organism: Vulcanimicrobiota bacterium (assembly GCA_019233415.1). Classification (GTDB taxonomy): domain Bacteria; phylum Vulcanimicrobiota; class Vulcanimicrobiia; order Vulcanimicrobiales; family Vulcanimicrobiaceae; genus Vulcanimicrobium. Next base: position 2,604 of record JAFAMK010000076.1, on the reverse strand, counting down.
CCGCACGGCTCAACTTGGCGTCCCAGCGCCTCGCAGCGGTGCTCCCGCACTATCTCGCCGTGCTCGATGCCGTCTACGCCGCGTATGCCGTCGACCCGAGCATGCAGAGCCGCCGTGCGCATCACCGCGGCGAAGTGGCGCAGGCGCTCGGCGCCGCGCGCGAGTGGATCGCCGAGCCGCGCGGGCTGGCCGCGTTCATGTGCGCACTCGCGGGCGGGGCCGCAGCGCCGGTCGGATCGGGGCAAGGGGTGCCGGTATGACGATCGCGGCGTCGCCCCTCGTCAGCATCATCATCCCCAACTTCAACTACGTCCAGTACGTCGCGACGGCGGTCGACAGTGCGCTCGCGCAGACGTACCCGAACGTCGAAGTCGTCGTCTCCGACAACTGCTCGACCGACGGTGCGTGGGAGCTGCTGAACGCGCGCTTCGGAGCCGACCCGCGTGTCCGGCTCTACCAGAACGAGCGGAACATCGGGATGGCGCGCAACTTCGACCGCCTGATGGAATTGGCGCGCGGCGAGTTCGTGCTCTGCCTCTCGTCCGACGACTTCTTGCTGCCGCCGCACGTCGCGCGCTTGATGGAGCGCTTCGTGCGCCATCCCGACCTCGACGTCGTCTACTGCAACGCCTACTTCGCGAACGAGGACGGTACGGTGTACGGCGTGCGCCGGATGCCGGGCGAGTTCCCGGTCGACTTCGTCGACGCTCGCGACGAGCTGGTCGACGAGTTCACGACGACCTGCCCCGTGTGTTTTCCGTGCGCGCTGTTCAAGCGTGCGGTGCTCCAGGAGCCCGGGATGTGTGGCGACCCGGAGAACGGACAGGATGCGCGCGACTGGGAGCTGATCATCCGGCTGGTGCTGGCCGGGAAGCGGTTCGGCTACATAGCGCAGCCCGGGATGGCGATTCGGCTGCACGCTGACCAGTTCTCGGGCGACGCGTACCACCGTTCGGGGCGCAATGTCCTGGACTTCGCCGGCTACGTCGAACGCTACATCGACCATCCTGAGTTCGTGCGCCGGATGCGCGGGCGCGAGCTCGCCGTCGCACGGTTCCTCGACTTCCTGGTGGCGGCGGCGGCGTCGTACTTCAACGCCGGCGTCTCGCCGTTCAACGAGGCGCAACTCGCCCACTTCGCCGCGCTCCAGCAGCGTTTGCGCGCCCGCGCAGAGGTCTACGAACCCGCGCGCGTGCGTGAGTCGCGCGTCAGCGTCGTGATCGAGTCCGCCGGCCCTCCGCGCTCGCTGCTGGAGGCGCTCGATTCGCTCGTTGCGCAGCGGTTCTCCGCCTGGGAAGCCGTCATCATTGATCACGGTGATTTCGCGGTGGAGGGTTTGCTGGAGGCGCATCCCGCTTGGAAGCGGATTTCGTACGTGCGCCTCCCGGCGACCGTAACGGCCGGTGCGGCTCGCGCCCTCGGGTTGCGGATGATCCGCGGCGAGTACGTCGCGGTGCTCGGTGCGGACAACCGGTTCATGCCGGATCACCTCGAACGGTCGGTCGAGACGATCGCGCGCAGCGAAGCGATGGTCTCGTTCGCGGCGTCACGATTGCTGGTGGAACGCGCATCCGACACCGCGGCGCGGTACGAGATTGTCGGCGAAGCCGGGCCGTTCGGCGGCGAAGAGAGCGACGTCGTGCGGCTCGACGTCGCGCACGCGGTTCCGCTCGACGCGGTCGTGTTCTACCGCGGTCTGCTCAACAGCGCCGGCGGATTCAACGAGTCGGTTCCGCTCCTGGACGACTGGGACTTCACGCTGCGGCTCGCGCGCGCGGCCCGCTTCGTGCCGACGCGCGCAACCACGGTCGAGGTGCGGATGCGCCTCGGCCTCGTCGCGCAGCGGCTCGGCGTGGTGCTGCCACACTACCTCGCGATCGTCGATGCGCTCTACACCGCATACCCGGTCGATGCGCGCGGCGCGGAACAGCGTGCGCGCCACCGCGCCGAGGTCGCAAGCGCGCTCGGCGCGGCGCGGGACTGGCTGGCCGACCGCAACGGTGTGGTTGCGTTCATGTCGGCGCTCGTCGGCCGGGAGATTCCGGCTTCGGTCGCGCCGGCGGTTCAGCCCGCGTAAGCCGTCAGGTCGCGTTCGACGAGCGCGCCGGCAGGCTCGCCGGCGAGAAAGTCGCGGTACCACGCGGCGCTCGCGTCGACCGCGGCCTCGGTCGACCAGCGCGGCGTCCAGTTCAGTTCGGCGCGCGCGCGCGTGCTGTCGACGTCGAGCACCGCGGTCTCGTGCTCGGGGCTCGGCTCGACGACGATCGCTTGATTCGGATCGGCGCCGAGGCCGCGCACGAAGCGCTCCGCGACGACGCGCACGCTGACCGCGCGCTCGGCCGGGCCGAAGTTGTAGGCGCGGTGCGGTGCTCGGCGAGTGGCAAGCGCTTGCGCCAGCGCGAGGTAGCCGTGCAGCGGTTCGAGGACGTGCTGCCACGGGCGAACCGCGTCGGGACGGCGTATGCGCAGCGGCGCGCCGCTCGCGACCGCGCGGTACGCGTCGGGAAGAAGCCGGTCGTCCGCGAAGTCGCCGCCGCCGATGACGTTGCCGGCACGGGCGGTCGCGATGCGTGCGGCGCCCGGCTGCGAGAAGTACGCGCTGCG
>JAFAMK010000049.1 GCA_019233415.1 Vulcanimicrobiota bacterium | reverse complement strand
GGCCAGATCGTGCGCGTGGATGTCGCCGAAGTTGAACGAGATCACGCCGCCCCGCTCCTCGGGCCGGCGCGGGCCGTAGATCGCGAGGCCGCGCGGCTCCAGCTCGCCGAGCTTGCGGAGCGCGTAGGCGGTCAGCCGCATCTCGTGAGCCCGAATCCAGTCGCGGCCGATCTCGGTCAGGTAGTCGACGGCGGCGCCGAGCGCGATCGCGTCGGCGATGTTCGAGGTCCCCGCCTCGAACTTCCAAGGCAGCTCGTTGAACGAGGTCGTCTCGTACGAGACGCGCTTGATCATGTCGCCGCCGGTCAGGAACGGCGGCATCGCCTCCAGCAGCGCGCGCTTGCCGTACAAGAAGCCGATCCCGGTCGGGCCGCACATCTTGTGCCCGCTCGCCGCAAGGAAGTCGACGTCGAGCGCCTGCACGTCGACCGGCATGTGCGGAACCGACTGCGCGGCGTCGACCAGCACGACCGCGCCGGCGGTGTGCGCGCGCGGAACGATCACGTCGAGCGGCGCGATCGAGCCGATCGTGTTCGACAGGTGCGTGAGCGCGACGAGCTTCACGCCGTCGAGCAGCGCGTCGAGGTCGTCGAGAACGAGTTGCCCGGTCCCGTCGGCCGGGATGAAGCGCAGCGCCGCGCCGGTCTTCGCCGCCAGCAGCTGCCAGGGGACGAGGTTCGAGTGGTGCTCGAGTTGCGTCGTGAGAATCGCGTCGCCGGGCTGCAGGTTCGCGAGGCCCCACGAGAACGAGACGAGGTTGATCGCCTCGGTCGTGTTGCGCGTCCAGATGATCTCTTCGGTGTGCGCGGCGTTGACGAAGCGCGCGACCTTCGCGCGGGCCGTCTCGAAGTGCTCGGTCGCGCGCGCGGCCAGCTCGTAGACACCGCGGTGAATGTTCGCGTTGTCGTTCTCGTAGTAGTGGACGAGCGCGTCGATCACCGCGCGCGGTTTTTGCGACGACGCGGCCGAGTCGAGGTAGACCAGCCGCTTCCCGCGCGACGTCTGTTTGGCGAGGATGGGGAAATCCGCCAGGATGCGCGCCTGTTTGGGGTCGGCCGTGGCGATCATCCGTCGATCTCCGTGACGTCGTCGATCTTGCGGTCGAGCGCGGTGCGAATCTCGTCGCGCAGCGGCTCGCCCGGGAACCGGCCGATCGCCGGTTCGAAAAAGCCCAGCGTGATCAGCCGCAACGCCTCGGCGCGCGCGATCCCGCGGCTCCCCGCGTAGAACAGCGCCTCTTCATCGAGCGAGCCCACGGTCGCGCCGTGGTAGGCTTTCACGTCGTTCGCCGCGATCTCGAGCGCGGGGATCGAGTCGACGTGCGCGCGCTTTCCGAGGATCAGCGCGTCGTCGCGCAGCGAGGCGTCGGCGCCGTGCGCCTTCGGCCTAATGATGATGTCCCCGACGTAGTGCCCTTGGCCGCGGTCGGTCGCCGCCGTGCGCACGACGGTGTCCGAGGTCGTCATCCCGACCGCGTGGTCGACCGCCGTCGTCAGGTCGACGTGCTGCATCCCCGTGTTGAAGAAGAGCGCCGCGGTCTCCGCGCGCGCGCCGGGCGCGTCGAGCCGCGCGTTCAGCACCGTGCGCGCGAGCGTCGCGCCGAGTTCCGCGAGCCGCCAGCCGATCCGCGCGTCGCGCCCGCAGCGCGCACCGCGCGCCATCACGACGCGGGCCGCTTCGCCGGCCTGCTGCACCGCGACGTATTCGAGCGCCGCGCGGTCCGCGACGTGCGCCTCGACGATTCCGCACACGAACGGGTCACCCTCGCCGACGAAGCGCTCGATGACGGTCGCGCGCGCGCCTTCGCCGAGCACGACGACGACGTGCGGGAAAACCGCCTCGTCCCGCGCCTCGCCGTTCGCGAAGATCAGCTGAACCGGCGCGTCGAGCTGCACGCCGGCGGGGACGTACACGAGCGCGCCGCAATTGCGGAACGCCGTCGCCAGCGCGGTGAACGCGTCGGCGCGGTAGTCGACGACCTCGTGCAGCACGCCGCGCAGCACGCCGGCCTGCTCGCGCTCGGTGTGCGCGTCGAGCGGCAGCACGGTCACGCGCGGGTCGACCGCGCTCGGCGCGTCGACGTACGTTCCGCCCAGGAAATACAGCCCGCCGGCGTTCTCCGTCGCCAGCGCGGGGTGGTCGACTTCGAAATCAACGTCTTCGGCGGCGTCGCGCGCGGGTGCGGCGGGACGCGGCGGAAGCGCAGGCAGCGACACGCGGTCCGACGTCCAGACGAGGTCCTCGAAGCGCAGCTTCGCGTAGTCGTGCTTCCAGCCGCGGCTCGGCCGGCCGCTGGGCGGCGGCAGTTCCTGATAGCGCGCGAACGCCGCGCGGCGCAGCGCCGCATCGTCGGCGGACATGCCGCGCGCGTCGAGTACGTCGAGCGCGGCCGCAAGCGTCGCTTCGGTCGGCGCGAACGGGAGCGCCGCGAGCGTTTCGGTCGTTCCGCTAGGCACGCGCGGCCGCGACCTCGTCGCGCACGCCGTCGTAGCCCTCGCGTTCGATCTGCTCGGCCAGCTCGGGGCCGCCGCTCTTCACGATCCGCCCGTCGAGCATGATGTGCACGACGTCGGCCGGGACGTGCTTGAGGATGCGCGGGTAGTGCGTGATGACGAGGAAGCCGATCCCGGCGCCCTCTTCGCTCGCGCGCAGCGCCTCGACGCTCTTGCCGACCGACTGCAGCGCGTCGACGTCGAGCCCGGAGTCGGTCTCGTCGAGGATCGCATACTTCGGCGCGAGGATCGCGAGCTGCAGCATCTCCAGCCGCTTTTTCTCGCCGCCCGAGAAGCCGTCGTTGACGTAGCGGCCGAGAAATGCGGGGTCCATGTCGAGCGTGTCGAGTTTGTCGAAGACGAGCTTGCGGAACTTCGCCGGGGTCAGGTCGTCCGGGCGCACCGCCTGCCGCGCGCTGCGGATGAAGTTCGCGACCGAGACGCCCGGGATCGCCGCCGGGTACTGGAACGAGAGGAACAGGCCGGCCTTCGCGCGCTTGTCGGGCGCCAGGTCGAGCAGCTCCTCACCGTCGAGGGTCGCCGAACCGCCGAGGACCTGGTAGCCGGGGTGGCCGGCGAGGGTGAAGGCGAGGGTCGACTTCCCGCTCCCGTTCGGCCCCATGAGCGCGTGGACGCGGCCCGGCTCCACGGTCAAGTCGATCCCCTTGAGAATCTCTTTCTCTTCGACGGCGACACGCAGGTCGCGCGCGATCAGTCCACGCGTAGGCATCCACGCCATCGTAGGCCGGACCGCCGAGAAAGTCAAGGAAAGCCTGGACTATCTGCGACTTCCGTGGTAGGGTGAAGGCTGGAATGCACGACCGCTTCTTCGACTCGACGCGGGGGAAGATCGTCGGCGCCCTCCGCGAGCGCCGGTCGGCCTCGGCATTCGACCTGGCCGAGCAGTTCGGGCTCTCGCCCAA
>JAFAMK010000402.1 GCA_019233415.1 Vulcanimicrobiota bacterium | reverse complement strand
ACGCCGAACGACTTCGGCTTCGAGCGGATGGAGCAGATTCTGGTGTGGTGCGTGATCGGCGGCGTGACGAGCCCGCTCGGCGCGGTCGTCGGCGCGACGTTCCTCTCTGTCTTGCCGGAACTGATCCGTTTCCTCGCCGACTACCGCGAGATCACGAACGGGATCATCCTGCTGGCGGTGATCGTCTTCGCGCCTGGCGGGCTCGCGTCGCTCTGGCGGCGCGGCGCCGTGCGCGTTCAGGTCTGATGAGCCTCGTCCTCGAGGACGTCGGCGTGCGCTACGGCGGCGTGGACGCGTTGCGCGGCATCGCGCTCCGCGTCGAGCGCGAGCGCGTGCTCGGCCTGATCGGCCCGAACGGGGCCGGGAAGACCACGCTCGTCAACGCGACGACGGGACTCGCACCGCTCGCCTCCGGCACGATCGCGCTCGACGGCAAGCGCATCGACGGCCTTCCTCCGCACCGCATCGCGCGCGCCGGGATCGCGCGCACGTACCAGAACATTCGCCTCTTCGGCGCGCTCGACGTCCACGCCAACCTCGCCGCCGGCGCGTTCGGCCGGCCCGGTCGTCTCACCGCCGACGAATTGCGGTCGCTGCTCGAATGGGCCGGGATTCCGCACGTCGACCCGAAGGCGCGCGCCGGCGCGCTGCCGTACGGTGACCAGCGCCGGCTCGAGATCGCGCGCGCGCTCGCCGCGCGGCCGTCGGTGCTGATGCTCGACGAGCCGGCCGCCGGGATGAACCCGTCGGAGACGAAGCACCTCGTCGACACGATCCGCGCGATCGCGATGAGCGGGATCGCGGTGCTGCTCATCGAGCACGACATGACGCTGGTGCGCGCGGCGTGCGACACGGTCGTCGTGCTGAACTTCGGCGTCGCGATCGCGCGCGGCACGCCGAGCGAGGTCGCGCGCGACCCGGTCGTCGTCGAAGCGTACCTCGGCAGCGGCGCGGAGTCGCTCGCGTGAGCGAACCGCTCCTCGCCGTCGACGCGCTGCGCGCCGGCTACGGGAACATCGAGGTGCTGCACGACGTCACCCTCGCGCTCGACGAAGGCACGCTGTGCGCGATCGTCGGCGCGAACGGCGCCGGCAAGACGACGCTGCTGATGGCGCTCGCGGGGATCGTCCCGACGCGCGGCGGCCACGTCCGCTTCGACGGCGCGGAGATCACGCGGCTTCCCTCGCACGAACGCGTCCGCCGTGGCCTCGTGCTCGTCCCCGAGGGCCGCCGGATGCTGCCGACGATGAGCGTCGAGGAGAATTTGCAGGTCGCGGCCGGCGTGCGCGGCGCGGCGGGCTTCGCGCGGATCGACGGCCTGTTCGAGCGCTTTCCAATCCTGCGCACGCGCCGCAACGTCGCCGCCGGCTCGCTCTCCGGCGGCGAGCAGCAGATGCTCGCGATCGCGCGCGCGCTCGCGATCGGGCCGAGAGCGCTGCTGCTCGACGAACCGTCGATGGGGCTCGCGCCCAAGCTGGTCGACGAAATCTTCGCGATCGTCGCGGACGAGCGCGCGCGCGGCACGTCGATCGTCCTGGTCGAGCAGAACGCGCGCCGCGCCCTGGCGCTCGCCGACCGCGCCTACGTCATGGAACGCGGCCGCGTCGTGCTGAGCGGGACAGGGGCCGAGCTGGCGACCCATCGCGACGTCGTCGCCGCCTACCTCGGCGGTTGAGAAGCATTCGCGAAAACGGTGGATAAGGGACCTTGCACGGCGGCCTGAGCCGCACTATGATCCGAGCACGCCGGAACCCGGCGGGCGAGTATGCGAGGAACTCGCCGGCAGCGATGCCGACCCGAAGTACGACGCCGTCTTGGCGGATGGAAAATCGGCGAGGACAGGCGCAGATCGATCTTCGTGCCGCGGCTCCGAGGACAACTTCTCGGAGCCGCGTCGCTTTTGCGCGATTGGTCGTCCTTCGACAGGCTCAGGATGACGGGGGGATGAGAGCACTCAGGATGACGGGGGATGAGAGCGCTCAGGATGACGGGAGTGAGAGCGCGTGGTCCCTTCCCGTCATCCTGAGCTTGTCGAAGGACGAGCTTGTCGAAGGGCGGCGTGTGGATAGCGTGGATTCGTGTGAGTTGACGTGGATTATCGAAGTTTCTTGTGGACAAGCAGGGGATTGGTGAACGGGAGTATTGCGCTTTCGCTTTTCGCACTTTATGCTGTGATCACGCCGACGGTAACGACGGCGGCGAGTTACGAGAAACTCGCGGCGCAGAAACGGTGAACGCAAAGCGCAAGTGGAGCGTCGCTTGAACGAAACGCCATCTCGAAGTACGACGCTGCTTTGGCCGGCTCACGCCGGCGAGGGCACGCGCAGATCAGATTCTCGTGCTGACCGAGGCCGCGTGAGGCAACTCACGCGGCTTCGTCGCGTTCTTGCGCCCTTTCGCCCTTCGACAAGCTCAGGATGACGGGGACTTCCCGTCATCCTGAGCGTGTCGAAGGATGTGCATTGCGTGAGTTGCGGCGAAACGCCGTGGACAACGCAATGTTCTTGTGGACGAGCATCCGCGACCACTTGCGCGCGCACTGCCGTCGTGCGTATGATGCACGCACGCCGACCTCTCAACGTCGGTCGCGAGCAGCGAGAAGCTCGCCGGTGACCGCCGCAGCTACGGAAGGCGCAAGCCCGACGGGTGCGACGCACCGAGACGAATCCGACGCCCTCCTGGCCGGTCCGATCGGCGAGGGGACGCGCTCCTCGATTCTCGCGCGCCACACGAAGCCGCGCCGGCCCACGCCCCGCGGCTTCGTCGCGTTCTTCGGCCTGTGTCAGTTGCCGTTCCAGGCGGTGAACGGCCCGGGCTTCGCGTACGGTGGACCGACTTCGATCGTCACGTCGAGGTGCTGCGTCAGCTCGATCGCTCGCGGGTTGCCGGCGTAGCGGTTGCCGTCGACCCACACCGCGATGCGCTCGTTCTTCTTCGTTTGCGCGCCGGCGACGTTCGTCTTCGTCAGCGGCTGGCCCCAGACGTCGAAGAAGTTGCCGAGGTTGAACGTCTTGAAGTTCGGCGACTCGACGTGGATGATGCCGTCGGGTGTGTGCGTGTGCAGCCAGTAGAAGCACTGCGCGACGAGCGGGCGGCCGACGTCGTCGGGGACGGTCACCGGCTTGCCGTGGTCGTAGATCGCGAGGTGCTGGTGGATGTGCAGTACCGAGCCCTCCATCTGGTCGCAGCGGATCCCGTCGACGGGTTGTCCCGCCGGTACGGCGGCGCGCGCGGCGCCGGCGCACGTCAACGCGGCGGCGACGGCCAGGGAGACGACGAGCTTCATCGGTCTGGTCATGGTCGTCGTTCTAACGCGCCCCGAAGGCCGCGCGTTCCTGCTCAGCCGTACCGCGCGGCGAGGCTGCGCGCGATCGCGGCGGCGGCGCGGCGCGCGTCCTCGGGGCCGACGACCTCGGCCTCGGTCCCCCAGCGCAGCGACCAGCGCACGATCTCGAGCGGGTCGGCGACACGGTACGTGATCTCGACCGACCCGTCGTCGCGGCGCACGACGCGGCGGTCGCGCGCGACCACCACCGCCGCGGCAGCCTTTGCGACGACCGGCGAGAACCGCACCGTGACGTCGGCGATCGCGTCGCCGTGGACCACGCCGCTGACCGAGTTCGCGCCGTACGCGTCGAGGTTGAAGTCGGCCGGTTTCTCGAACGTCTGCGGCGTCACGACGACGTCGGCGACGTTGTCGACCGCGAAGACGCGCATGTCGAGCCGGTCGTGGTCGTAGCCGACCAGATAGATGCGGCTGTTCGACACGATGAAACCGTACGGGTCGACGCGCCGCTGCGTGCGCACGTCGCGCTTGTCGGTGTAAGCGAACTCGACGCGCCGGTGCTCGCGCTCCGCGCCCTGTAACTGCTCGAAGACGCGCTCGACGGCCTCGTCCGGCGCGATCGTCTCGAAGCGGATCGCGAACGACGAGCTCTCGACGGCGACCTCGGCGCGCCGGTCGCTCGAGCGCAGCAGCTTCTGCGTCGTCTCCTCGATCGCGGTCGCGAACGTTCCGCCGAGCGACGAGCCGAGCCGTTTGAGCGTGACGAGCCCAAGCAGCTCGCGGTGCGAGAGGTTGAGGCGGCGCAGGCTGTAGCCCTGCGCGAACCGGTACGTCCCGCTCGCGCGGTCGAAGAACCACGGGAAGCCCGCGTCGGCCAGAACGCTGAGGTAGCGCCGCAACGTGCGCGTGCTGGGCGGCTTCTCGTCGGCGATCTGGTCCTTCAGCTCCTCGAACGTGAACCGCCCCTCGTCGATCGCGCTGAGCAATCGCACGAGCAGGACGACTTTCGGTTCGGCCCGTTCCTCCGCCACCCGACGCGTCTTCGTCGTCGCACCGCGGTGTCCGTGCGTCCGCGTAGGGTGCGTGGATACAATGAAGAATCGTGCCGGAAAACCGCCTGATTACCGGTAAGGAGCACCATGGACGACCATCGCGACACCTCCGTCGACCGGAGGGAGTTCCTGCGCCGAACCGGCGCGCTCGGGATCGCCGGCGCCTCGGCCCTCGGCTTCCCGCTCCTGGAAACCCGCGCGGCCGGCGCCGCACCGCTCCTGCCGCCGCGCGACGTGATCGCGGCCGGCGGTGGGGCGACGATCAAGATCGGCCACCTCGACGGCTTCTCGGGGGTCTACGCCGCGGCGTCGCAGTCGCAGCAGCACGGGATGGAAGTCGCCGTCGCCGAGGCGATGAAAAAGAACAGCCGGGTCAAGTACGAGATCGTCAAGGGCGACGACGCCAACAAGCCCGCGACCGGGACGACCGAGGCGAAGCGTCTGATCTTACAGGAGAAGGTCGACGTGCTGACCGGGTGCCTCAGCTCGGGGGTCGGGCTCGCCGTCTCCGCCGCCGCGGCGGAGAACAACACCTTCTTCCTCGCGATCGGAACGCACGACACGAACATCACCGGACCGAAGGCCCATCGCGTGACGTTCCGGCAGACCTGCTCGAACGCGATGCTCGCGAACGCCGTCGGCCCCGCGCTGCTCAAGCACGGGAAGAAGTGGTACTTCCTCGTCGCCGACTACGCGTTCGGAACCGACGCGCGCGACCGCCTCAAGAAGATTCTGCTCGCGCAGGGCGGCTCGGTCGCCGGCGAAGACCTGCACCCGCTCGGCCAGACCGACTACTCGTCGTACCTGACGAAGGCGCGCAACACCGACGCGGACGTCCTGGTCTTCTGCAACTACGGCCCCGACTGCCAAAACGCGTCGAAGGCCGCCGTGCAGCTCGGCCTCAACAAGAAGATGCTCTTCGGTGGGATCCTGTGCGGCAATGACGTCGCGGTCGGGCTCCCGGTCGACGACATGGTCGGCTCGCTGTGGGGCTACGTGTGGGGCCCGGAGGCGGGCGGCAACGCCGACAAGGTCTACGCGGCGCTCAAGCCCGGCGTCTCCGAAGTGGACTGGCGCCAATACCTCGGCTACATGGCGGGAATCAACATCATCGACCGCCTCAACGCTGTCGGTACGACCGATACCGAGAAAGTCGTCGAGGCGTTCGAGAACTACCACTACGACGCGGCCAAGAAGAGCGGCGCGTACTTCCGCAAGTGCGACCACCAGGCGGTGCAGCAGACCTACGCCGGGATGATCGTCGCCAAGAACAAGCGCCGGGCGGAGAACGAGTACTTCACGATCGCCTCGACGGTCGGCGGCGACTACGCCGCGGAGACGTGCGCGAACCCCGACAGCACCGCGGCCGCGAAGACCATCGGCTCCGAGAAGATCGGCCCCCGCGAAGGCTACACGGTCGTCTCGACCAAGTAGACGAGCGCCCTTCGACGGGCCCTTCGACAAGCTCAGGATGACGGGGGGGCAAGCTCAGGATGACGGGGCGCGAGCCTTGTCATCCTGAGCCTGTCGAAGGGGCCTCGTATGGATGCAAGCTCTTAGAAGTTTAGTTGACAGGGGGGCCCCGTCGTGTTAGCGTGCTCGTATGCCCCGTAAGAAGTCGCCGACCCTCACCGAAGCCGAGTACCGGCTCATGCAGGTCCTGTGGGACCGCGGAGAATCGAGCGTGGCCGAGGTCGTCGACGCGATCGGCGACCCGCCGCTCGCCTACAACACCGTCCTGACGACCATGCGTATCCTGGAACAGAAGGGCTACGTGCGCCACAAGGCGTCCGGCCGGGCCTTCATCTACCGCGCCGAGGTCGCGCGCGACGAGGCCCAGCGCAGCGTCGTCACCCATGTGCTGTCGCGCTTCTTCGACGGGTCGCCGCGCGAGCTGGTCCTGAACCTGCTCGAGTCCGAGGCGGTCGACGACAAGGAGATCGAGCGCCTCCGGGAGCTGCTCGACAAGGCCAAGGGCCAGCAGTAAATGATCGAGGCGGTCGTCGGCGTCGCGCTGCGCGCGATCCTCGCGAGCGTCCTCCTCGGGGGCGTCCTCGCGACGCTCGTCCTCGTTGCGACGCGCACCCTGGCGCTGAAGGCCGCGACGCGCCACGCCCTCTGGACGACGGCCCTGATCGCGACGGCCGCAATGCCGCTCGCCGGCCTCGGCGTTTCCCTGGCCCGCGCCTACGCCGAACCGCCCGCCGCCGTCCAGCACGCGGCCGCCGCGGGGGCCCACAATGCGGCCCCGGTTCGGACCGGGCACACGGCTTCAATTCGGCCGGTTACGGCGACGACCGGTACGGTCACGGCCTCCGCGGTCGGGCCCACGATGGCGTCCTCCGTGAACCCGGTGCAGGCGATCGCCGGCCGGCTGGCCTTCGCGTCCTGGACGCCGCGGGTATCGCCCCGGATCGCGCTCGCGGTCGTCGGCGTCTGGGCGCTCGGTGCGCTGATGGGCCTCGTCGGGCTCGCGATGAGCATCCTGCGCGTGCGCGGCCTCAAGCGGCGGTCGAGCCCGCTCGACGGCGCGCTCGCCGATGAATTGCCCTGGCTCACCGACGTCGAGACCGGGCGCGAAATCTACCTGCGGCTCTCGTACGAGATCGAGACCCCGGTCGCGATCGGCTTCGGCCGCCCGGTGATCCTGATCCCGACCGAGCTGGCGACGGCCGACGGGCTCGCCGCGATCGAGTCGCTCGTGCTTCACGAGCACGCGCACCTGCGCCGCTACGACGACTGGACGAACCTCGTCCAGCGCGTGATCGAACGGCTCTTCTGGTTCAATCCGATCGTCTGGCTGGTCGGCCGGCGGATCGCGCTCGAGCGCGAGATCGCCTCGGACGACGCGGTCGTCGAGAAGACCGGCGCCGCGCACGACTACGCGACCTCGCTCTGGAAGCTCGCCCGCGAGATGCGGATGCCCGAGCACGCCGTCGTCGCACCGGGCGCGCTGCTCACCCGCAAGCAGATCACCGTGCGCATCGAGCAGCTGCTCGACAAGAAGCGCGCCCAGCTCCGCCGCTCGCCCGCGGCCGCCGCCGGCATCGTCCTCGCCAGCCTCGTCGCCGTCGGCCTCGTCGCAACGAGCGCGCCCGCCGTCGAGCTGCCCGCCCCCGCGCCGCTCGTCGCCGCGACCGAAGCGCCCGCTCCCACGACCGCGCGCGAAAAGACGCACGCTCCGACGCCGGCACGGCACGTGATCGCCGCGAAGCATCCGGCGGCACCCGCGCCGAGCCCCGAACCGTCGGTCGCGCCGAAGCTGATCGCGAGCGCTCCGGTCACGGAGCCGCCGATCCCGACGACGCCGCCCGTGCCGACGGCGTCCGGCATCCACGTCCACATTCCGGCGAACCGCACGCTCCCGGCCGAGACGAAGCGCAAGGTTCAAGCGGCGAGCACGGCCGCGCGCAAGGCGATGGAAGACGCCGGGATCGAGAACATCGGGCCGGAGATCGGCCGCCAGATCGGCGAGGCGATGAAGAACATTCCGCAGCAGATCGCGCAGGACACCGGCTCGCACGGCGCGCACGGCGCGCGCAGCGTCACTTTGAACGGCGTGAAGCTCTCCCGCGAGATCCTCGCCGGGTGCAGCGGGTGCACGTTCCACAACGCCGACGGGCGCGGCGCCGATCTGCACGGTCTGGCGATCACGGGCGACGACCTTCGCGACGCGAATCTCAGCGGCGCGAACCTGCAGGGCGCACGGATCAGCGGTGTCGACCTGCGCGGCGCCAACCTGACGAACGCAGACCTGCGCGGCGCGTCCCTCTCCGGCGTCGAGCTGCGCGACGCGAACCTCGACGGCGCGCGCCTCGACGATGTCAGGCTCAGCGGGATCACGCTGCGCCATGTGAGCCTGCACGGGACGACGCTGCGCAGCGTCGTCGCGAACTGCTCGGGCTGCGACTTCACCGGCATGGACCTGCGCGGTCAGGACCTGCACGGAATCTCGGTCAGCGGCGGCGACATGACCAGTGCCGATCTGCGCGGCGTGAACCTGCGCGGCGCGCACCTGTACGGGATGGACCTCTCGGGTGCGAACCTGGAGGGCGCCGACCTGACCAATGCGTCCCTGTACGGCTGCGATCTCAGCGGGGTCAACCTGCACAACGCGCAGACGACCGGGATGACCCTCAACGGGAGCTCGTTCGGCGGCTGACGCCGGCGCGCTCTCTTTTTGCCCTTGAGTCTTATTTCGTTAGTTCAAGGAGAACACTCGTGATCCGTTCGCTCGCCACCACCGTCCTCGCGCTGCTCCTCGCCGCACCGGCCGCGCCCGTGCACGCGCAGGACGATCTGGCGCGCCAGCTCATCAACTCCTGCGTCGGGTGCCGGTTGCCGCACGACCTGCACGGCCGCGATCTGCACGGCTTGCGCTTCGTCGGGAGCGACCTGCACGACACCGACCTCTCGCACGCGAACCTGCGCGGCGCGGAGTTCACCGGGGCGAACCTCGACGGGACACGCTTCGACGACGCCGACCTGCGCGACGCGCGGTTCGTCGGCGTGCGCCTGCGCCACACCTCATTCGCGCGCGCGAACGTCGAGGGTGTGCGCTTCGTCGGCGCGAGCGTCTCGCAAGGCGACCTCGACGGCCCGCTCGGCCGCACGATCCTGCGCGACTGCACCGGCTGCTCGTTCGCCGGCGCCGATCTGCACGACGCCGACCTGCGCGGAATCAAGATCGTCGGCGCGAACCTGCACGATTCGAACCTCGCCGGTGCGCGGCTGAACGACGCGAGGCTGGTCGGGATCAATGCGCACGGCAGCGACTTCTCGCGCACCGACCTGCGCGGCGCGGACTTGGTCGGCGCAAACCTGCACGATGCGCGCATGAACGGCGCGACGATCGGCGACGCGGTCTTGTGCTCGCGCAACGACGACGACGGCGACGTCGTCTTCAGCGGCGACGACGGTGGTTACCGGCGCACGTCTTGCGCGAACCTGCGCGGCGTCGACCTGCACGGCCTCGACTTCCGCGCGGCGCGGTACTGCGCCGGCCGGACCAGCGCCCGTGACGGCCAGGATTTCCGCGACGTCTGCCGCCCGGTGACGCGCCAGGAGCTGATCGACGACGCCCACGCCAACCTGACCGGCGCACTCGCACCCGCCTAGGCCACGGAGGAACGCATTCCATGCTCAGACCACTCGTCCTGACCGCTCTGGCCTTCGCGCTGGCCGTTCCCGCCGCGCCCGCGCGCGCGGCCGACGACGACCTCATCCGCCAGCTCATCAACGCCTGCGTCGGCTGCCGCTTCCCAAAGGACTTGCACGGGCGGGACCTGCACGGGCTGCGCTTCGTCGGTGCCGACCTCGTCGGCGTGGACTTCTCGCACGCGAACCTGAACGGCGCGACGTTCACGGGCTGCGACCTGGAGAACGCGAAATTCGACGACGCCGACCTGCGCAACGCGCGCTTCGCCGGCACGCACCTCGCGAACACGTCGTTCGCGCGCGCGAAGCTCGACGGCGTCAAGATGCAAGGCGCCGACTTCAGCGGAAGAGCCGGGCGCTACGGCCCGTATGGCCGCTCGTGGTACACGTACGGGTACGACGACGACGCGCTGGTGGACGTACAACCGGCGATCGACCGCGCAATGCGCGAGGTCGAGCGCCAACTGCGCTACTTGCGCCAGCATCCGCCGGTGATACCGCCGATTCCGTCCATCCCGCCGGTTCCACCGGCCCCGCCGTCGCCGGACTGACCGGCGTTATTCGCGAGGAAGCTGCGCGTACTCGGATTCGGGATACGTTGCGATGAGCCAGTCGAGCGTGTCGTTCTTGCGCACGCGCGCGTCTTCCATGTCGAGTTTGCCGTAGAGCTGCGCGAGGCTGTACGTGTACTTCGGGATCCACGGATCGCGCGGGAAGTGCCGCTGCCAGTCGTGCAGCGCGTCCTCGACGAGGACCGCTTTGTCGT
>JAFAMK010000318.1 GCA_019233415.1 Vulcanimicrobiota bacterium | reverse complement strand
TGCGTGCCGAGGTCGACGTCGACCGCGACCTGCTTGTTCCCGAGTACCTCGAACGAGGCCGAGGTCACGCCGGTGTAGCCCGACTTGGAGACGCGCACGCGGTAGATGCCGCTCGGGACGTCGGTGTACTTGACGATCCCGCTCTTGGTCGTCAGCGCGCTCGCGACGGTCGGACCGATCAGGAAGACGCGCGCGTCGGAGAGTGCGGCCTGCTGCGCGGCGTCCTTGACGGTGATTTCGATGATCCCGGTGTCGCTCGAGCTTTGCGCGCTCGCCGGGCCGATCTCACCGACCATCCCCAGAAGCAGCGAAAGCACGAACGCCACCGCGAACCAGCGGCTCGGTGCCCTGCTCATTTCGTGTCCGATCCTGTCACTGGGGACTGTGCCTCGTCTGAGAAAATACGGAGGTGGCATGAACGTTGGATTAACCGGCGTTCTCGGCGATCGTCGCCAGGAAGCGGGCCCCGAAGTCCGCGAGCTTCTTTTCCCCGACTCCGCTGATCGCACGCAGTTGCGCCGGGGTCCGCGGGACGTCGCGCGCCATTGCGCGCAGGACCGCGTCGCTGAAGACCACGTACGGCGGAACGTCGCGTTCGGCCGCGATCTCTCGGCGCAGCATCCGCAGCGCGGCGAACAGGTCGCGGTCGTAGTCTTCGTCGCCCGGGACTGGCGCGGGGGCTGACCGGCCGCGCCGCACGGCGACGGGCGCGACGGCCTGCCGCACCTCGATCGGGGTCCGCTGCACGAGGGCGCGCTTCCCGGCCTCCGTCAGCGAGACGACGTTGTGGCGCTCGGGGTCCTGCGCGATCAGCCCGAGCCGCAGCAGCTCGTCGGCGAGGTGGCGCCAGGTCCGGCGGTCGCGGTCCTTTCCGATCCCGTAGGTCGAGAGCCGCTCGTGGAACCAGCGCTCGATTTTCTCCGTCTTCGCGCCGAGCAGCACGTCGACGACGTGCGTGATCCCGACGCCGTAGCCATGCGCCTCGCGCACGCGGTAAACGCACGAGAGCAGCTTCTGCGCATCGACGGTCGCGTCGAACGACGCGCGCGGCTGCAGGCAGTTGTCGCACCCTCCGCAATGCTCGTGCGGATACGTTTCCCCGAAGTACGCCAGCAGCTCGCGCCGCCGGCAGTCGTTCGAGTACGCGTAGCGCTTGATGCGCTCCAGCTGCTCGCGCGCCGCGGCCTGCTCGCCCTCGGGCTTCTCCGCGATGAACCGCTCGACGCGCGCGATGTCGCCGTACGCGAAGAACCACGCGCACTCCGCCGGCAGCCCGTCACGCCCGGCGCGGCCGGTCTCCTGGTAGTAGCCCTCGAGGCTGCGCGGGACGTCCCAGTGCACGACGAAGCGCACGTTGGACTTGTCGATCCCCATCCCGAACGCGATCGTCGCGCACATGACGCGCGCGTCGTCGCGGATGAATGCTTCCTGCCGCTGCGCGCGCGTCGCGGCGTCGAGACCGGCGTGGTACGCGAGCGCCGGCACGCCCGCGGCGCTCAGCGCGTCGGCGAGCTTCTCGGTGTTCGCGCGGCTCCCCGCGTAGACGATCCCGGCCTCGTCGTCGGGCCGCGCGCGCAGCCACGCCACCAGCGCCTCGACGGTGCGCGGCGCGTGCAGCACGCGATAGGTCAGGTTCGCACGGTCGAACGAGGCGACGTGGATGGCCGGGCGCCGCAGCCCGAGCTGCGCGACGACGTCGTCGCGCACGCGCGCGGTCGCGGTCGCGGTGAACGCGCAGAACGGCACGGCGGGGAAGCGCGCGCGCAGCGGCGCGATGCGCCGGTACTCGGGCCGAAAGTCGTGGCCCCACTCGCTTATGCAGTGCGCCTCGTCGACGACGAAGCGCGCGACGCCCCAGCGCTCGAGGTCGTCGGCGAAGCCCGGCAGCGTCAGCCGTTCCGGCGCGACGTAGAGCAGCTTGTAGTCACCGCGTTCGAGCCCGTCGAGCCGGCGCCGCATCTCGGGCCACGCGAGCGACGAGTTGACCGCGGTCGCCGCGACGCCGGCGGTGTCGAGCGCGTCGACCTGGTCCTTCATGAGCGCGATCAGCGGTGAGACGACGACGGTCAGCCCGGGCGTCAGCACGGCCGGCAGCTGATAGCAGAGCGACTTCCCGCCGCCGGTCGGCAAGAGCGCGAAGACGTCGCGCCCGCCCAGCACGTCGCGCACGATCGCTTCCTGGGACGGCCGAAACGTCGGAAACCCGAACCAGCGCTCGAGTGCCTCGCGCAGCTCCGCCCCATCCACCATCGGCACCATCACTTCGCCATCTGCGCCCGAACGACCGTCCGGCAAGGGCGACGGCGCGTCAACCGCCGAGAAGGTCCTGCACGATCTGCTCCGTCTCGGTGAACGTGATGCGCTCGACGGTCTCGAACACGAAGTCCCTGCCCGCGCGCAGGAGGATCGAGTCGGCGATCTCCAGGCCGTGGAAGCGGAGCCGGTTGTCTTTCGGGCTGAAGCTGAAGACCGGGATGTCACCGGCCTTCAGGTCGGCCGCGAGCCCCGCACGCAGGCGCTCGCGCCGCCCTGGCATGAACTCGAACTGGTCTTTGAGGAGCTCTTGCTCGAGCAGGTTCATCGTCCGGTCAAGTGCGCCGGTCGTCCACTCCGGCCGCTTCTTCGCCAGCCCTTGCTGGTACTCGCGGACGATCCCGCGGAACTCCGTCGTATCGATCGGGACGTATCGCGCACGGGTCGTCCGGCCGAGAAACGACCAGAGGTGGTTGACGATCTCCTCGCGGTGGTCGAGCAACGTCACGCGCATCTCGACGATCCCGTACTCGAAGTTGGGCAAGTACTTCTTGCGGCCGCGCAGGTCGTCGAAGCGAATCTCGTCGACCTTCGCCGCCCGGTACGCCTCTTCGCCGTACTCGTCTACCTCCTCGCGCGTGAGGAATGCGTTGTTGCCGAGCTTGCTGCCCGCGGTGAACTCACGCAACGCGTTCGGAAGCGCGGTGGCGCCGAACGACTTGGCCGCCATCACGAACGGGAGGAACGACGTCTCCGCGTCGATGATTGCCGCCGCTCCGCCCTCAGTGACCATCACGTTGTCCAGGTGGAGATCGTTCGCGCCGAACAGCTTCGCCGCGACCGCGACTTGCCCGAGCTGATGATAGTACGCTCTGACCTCGCTGGTGGAGAGCACCGGTACTTTGGTCTTGAACTCGGCGTAGCCACGCGCGAACTTCCCCGCACCGACCTCGGTCAGCCCCATCGTCGGCAGGTTGAGACGGTCCGAGAGCGTGTTCAGGTAGCCGAAGCCGCTCTCCGCGCCGCGGCCGACCAGCGCGCGGTCTGGGCCGACGCTGCGCGGCTTGTAGACTTCCTTCTCGCCCGACCCGTAGGTCACGATGACGACCTGCCGGCCGCGGTTGTGCAAGTCCGACCCGGTCAGCGCGACCTTCGCGACGACCTTGTCCGGTCGGTCGATCGCGAGGCGCCGAAGGACCTCGTTCAACGCGTCGATGACGTTGTTGAGGCGCGACTTCGCAAACGTTACGGCGTACTCGGAGCCGACGTCGAGAACTTCTTGGCGCGTATGCGCACCGGAGGCGAGCGTCTCGATGATCGCCGCCTCGTTGTCGTCGCTGCGCATCGAATCCGGGAGCCGCGTGACGAGGTAGTCGATGACCTTGAGAATCTGGAGCCCGTACAGCGTCCTCTCGAGGTTCGCGAGCTTGTTGCTCGTTGCGCGGTACTGCGGCTTGTCGATCGTCGCGTTCGCGATCTCGGTGAACTGCGTGTTCACCTGCTGCTGAGCGCCCGAGTAGGCGCCGCCGAGTTCCTTGGCGGTCGACGTGATCAGCGCGCGCATGCGTTTCTCGGCTGCGATTAGCTCCGCCTCGGCAGGGTCGTACGACGTCGTCCAGTACGTGAACGAGCTCATCCCCGCGAAGCGCGCGAAGCTCATCCGCTGCAACGGCTCGTGCGCCGCCTCGCCGCCGACGAGCGCGAACCGCTCGAAGCGGTGCGCCGCGGCGGCGGGCCGCAGCGTGATACCGGGCGCGCTGGAGCGCTCCGGCGTCGCCGGTGCGGCGGCTTGCGGCTTCGCGCTCCGCGCGTACCCGTACATCGCCTGCCCCTTCGCCGGGCGAGGGAACCTCCCCGCGAACCGCCCCCGACAAGGAATCGCCAACGGGGGACCGGGGTACCGACCGCCGTACAGCCTAGCGTTCATCCCGTCGCAGGAAAGAGGTGTGTTTTTGCGACTCGGCCGTTTTTTGAGCCATCTTTTAGAGATGGTCGAAAAACCGTGCGTCCTGACGG